>NZ_BCQU01000040.1:0-58892 GCF_001552235.1 Actinomadura rubrobrunea NBRC 15275
GTTCGACAAGGCGCTCACCGAGGTGCTGCTGGCCGCCGAGGCCGCCGAGCGGGTCGCCATGGGCCCCCGGGTGTACGTGTCCGACGGCGCGGACGCCAAGGCCCGCCGCGCCGCCGAGATCGCGCGCCGCGAGGCCAAGGCCAAGCCGGCCGTGCGGCCCTGGACCGACGAGGTCGACCGGCTGCGCACGGCGCGCGAGGCGCACCGGCTCGGGTTTCGCACCCGGCCCGGCGTGGCGGCCTGACGCGGGCCCGGGGAGGCCGGGCACCGGGGCGGAGGGCTGACGGGGCGGACGACACGGCGCCGCCGAGTTGGCACCGGCCGCCCGAGTTCTGAGAACGTAGCCCCTCGAAGAGTTCCGGGACGCTCCGCGCCCCCGCGCCGCGGGGGCGCCGGCGACGCGTCCCGGCGAGGGGTTCGCACGCACGGGCAGCACACCGGTTCGGCGCATCGGCCGACCAGCGAAGGTGCTTCGACCACGGGGGGAAGTCACGTGGAGCGCACGCCGCCTGACCGTCAGCGCGTCCTGGAGTCCTACCGGGACGGGGTCCAGGCGATCCGCGCGCTGGCCGAGCGGGTGGAGGACTGGACCGCCCCCACCCCGTGCACCGAGTGGCAGATCATCGACCTGGCCGGCCATCTGCGCTGCGTGGCCGAGAACTATCTGGAGTACCTGCAGGATTCCCCGGACAGCCGGCTGGCCAAGCTGTTCGCCCGGGACGCGGCGGCCCCGGTGCTGATCCGCCAGCTGGCCCGCCAGAACGCCGCGGAGCTGGCCGCGCTGCCGCCCGAGCCCGGCCCGGACCGGATCATGGCGTTCACCGTGTCGGCCGGGGCGTACGCCGACCTGATGCCCGACATGTGGGACCGCACCCACCTGGTCTACCGGGGCACCAAGTACACCGTGGGCGACCACGCGGGCGTCGCGTGCGTGGAATGGCACCTGCACGCCTGGGACCTGGCCCGCGCGATCGGGGTCGACTACCGGCCGCGCGACCCCGAGCTGCTGGTGTCGGCCTGGCACTGGGGCGTGCCGCACCTGCCGCTGTCCTCCGGCGACGCGTGGGAGTCGGTGCTGCGCTCGTCGGGGCGTTCGCCGTCGTGGCCCGACACCGACGCGTGAGCCGCTGAGCAGGCGTTTCACCGGCGAGGGGCGCGCCCCTTCTCTCACACGGCGGCGCCGTGCGTGTGCGCCGGATGTAGCACCACGGGCACATGACGCGCCGTCCCGCGTAACCCGCCGTCCCTAACGTCGCGGTGTCCGCAGGAACGCCCGGCATCGCCGCCGGCCGCCATGACACCGAAGGAGACGCCATGACGGCGCTGACCGACGACGCAGCCCCGCGGGCGGGGGCCAGGCCCCGGGGCGGTCGCTGGATCGACCACTGGGACCCCGACGACGACCGGTTCTGGGCCGCGACCGGGCGCCGGGTGGCGGCCCGCAACCTGGTGTTCTCGATCTTCACCGAGCATCTGGGCTTCTGCGTGTGGCTGCTGTGGAGCATCGCCGTGCTCCACCTCGCCGACAACGGGGTGCGCCTGTCGGTGGGCCAGGCCCTGTGGCTGACGACGCTGCCCAACCTGGTGGGGGCCGCGATGCGCATCCCCTACACCTTCGCCCCGGCGCGTTTCGGCGGCCGCAACTGGACGGTGGTCAGCGCGCTGCTGCTGCTCGTCCCGTGCGGGCTGTTCGTCTACGCGATCGAGAACCCCGACCTGCCGTTCTGGGCGCTGCTGCTGATCGCGGCGACCACCGGCCTGGGAGGCGGCAACTTCGCCTCCTCCATGGCCAACATCACCCACTTCTACCCGGCCCGGCGGCAGGGCCTGCCGCTCGGCCTGAACGCCGCCGGCGGCAACCTGGGCACCAGCGTGACCCAGCTCGCCATGCCCCCGCTGATCGTCGCGTTCGGGCTGGCCGCGGTGGGCTGGGTGTGGATGCCGTTCATCCTGCTGGCCGCCGCGTGCGCCTACTTCTTCATGGACAACCTGACCCGGGCGTCCTCGCCGTACACGCCGCGCGAGATGGCCGCCGGCGCCAGGGACGGGCAGACGATCGTCATGTCGGTGCTGTACATCGGCACCTTCGGGTCGTTCATCGGCTACTCGTTCAGCTTCGGGGTGCTGATCGAGAACTCGTTCCCCGACGTCGCCGCGTCCCGCTTCGTCTGGCTGGGCGCCTTCGCCGGGTCGCTGGCGCGCCCCCTCGGCGGCTGGCTGGCGGACCGGTTCGGCGGGGCCCGGGTCACCATGGTCGACTTCCTGCTGATGGGGCTGGGCGTCGCGGCGGTGGCCGCGGCGGTGCGGGCGGGGAGCTGGCCGACGTTCCTGGCGGCGTTCCTGTTCGTGTTCGTCGCCACCGGCGTCGGCAACGGCTCCACCTACCGGATGATCCCGGCGATCTTCCGGGTGCGGGAGCTGGCCGAGGCGGACCGCGGCGACTCCGCGGCCGCCGAGCGGGCGCTCGCCCGCGCCCGGCGCGCCTCGGCGGCCGCCATCGGCCTCATCTCGGCGGTGGGCGCCGTCGGCGGCGTGCTGATCCAGCAGACCTTCCGGATCTCCATCGAGCAGACCCGGGGGATCGCGCCGGCGCTGGTGAGCCTGGCCGCGTTCTACGGGGTGTGCGTCGCGCTGACCTGGTTCTGCTACCTGCGGAAGGTGCGGGTGGGGCAGGTCCGGATGAGCCTGGCGGAGGCCGGCGTGTGAGGGGGCGGGTCGGTCGCCGTCCGTGCGGGGGCGGCGGCCGGCCTGCACGCGCGGCGGCCGCAGTGCGTGTGACGCACGCACTGCGGCGCGTCGCCTTCCGCGTCGGGACCGGGCGGGTCAGGCGTGGTCGGCGACCAGTTCGGCGCTGCTCGGGTCGGCGGAGCGGGCGCAGTGCGCGCAGCAGTACCAGCGTCGGCCGACCTCGACGCCGTGGCCGAGGATGCGGCACTGGCAGTGCTCGCAGATCGGCGCCATCTTGGTGATCGCGCATTCGAACGAGTCGAAGACGTGCACGGCGCCCTGGGCGTGCACCTCGAAACTCAGCGCGTAGTCGTTCCCGCACACTTCGCAGGCTGCCATCGGCGCTCCCCCCGATCTCTGGTCGGTCGCCTGCCACCTACCCGGTCGCGGGCGCTTCTATCCCGGCCCGCCGGGGCGGGGGGCGGAGGCCAGGGGAGCGGAGCCGTAGCCGGGCTCGCGGCCGTCCTCCAGGTAGACGGCGCGGTGCTCGACGAGACCGCGCAGGCTGGGCTCCATGCGGCGGGAGACGTGCGGCGGGGCGAGTTCGGGCACCTTCTCCGGCGCCACCAGCACGTGGTCGGACAGCTCGTCGGGGGGCAGCCGGATCGCGGCGATCTCGGCGGCGGTCAGCGACCCGGCGAACACGAAGACGTTGACCGCGTCCACGCCGTCGCGGGGCGGCCCCCAGTCCACGCAGACCAGGCCGTCCAGCCGCGGGACCAGGCCCAGCTCCTCCTCGCACTCGCGCACGCACGCGGCCAGGGGCGACTCGCCCGCCTCGATCACTCCGCCGGGCAGGAACCAACCCTCCTTGTAGGTGGGCTTGACCAGCAGCACCCGCCCGAGGTCGTCGAGCAGCAATGCGGCGGCGGCGCCGCGGGTGCGCGGCAGGGAGGCGTAATACGCAAGGTCGGGCATGCTCCGAGGTTAGGCGCGTCCGCCGCGACGTGATCGGGTCGGCCCGGCGGGCGGGGACGGTTCCTGCCGCGGAGGCGGCGCGGCGCCGCCGATCCGTGCGACGGCCGCGCCGTCGGCGACGAAAGAGCCTCAACTCGCCTCTGACAACGCTTGACATGTGTGCGTCGGAGACCGTCCGTGCGGCGGCCCGGCCGTACGCGTTCTGACGTCGATGATCCACGGTGGGTGAGCCCCTTTTAACAGCGGGGTCACACGCGGGACGCCGCCGCGAAACCGGGCCCGAACAGCCTCGGACACATGACCGACACCCCCACCCACTGCCCTTACTGCGCGCTGCAGTGCGGCATGACCCTGGGCGGCGCCTCGGCCGCCCCGGGCCCGGGCCGCCGCCGCAGGCCGGCGCTGCGGGTGACGCCGCGCGAGGACGTCCCGGCCAACCAGGGCGGCCTGTGCCAGAAGGGCTGGACGTCAGCCGAACTGCTGACGGTGCCGGACCGGCTGACCACCCCGCTGATGCGCGCCCGTCGCGGCGCGCCGCTGGAGCCGTGCGCCTGGGACCGGGCCCTGGACCGGATCGCCGCCGAGGTGCGGCGGCTGCGGGACGCGCACGGCCACGACGCCGTCGCGGTCTTCGGGGGCGGCGGCCTGACCAACGAGAAGGCCTACCAGGTGGGGAAGTTCGCCAGGATCGCGCTGCGCACCTCCCAGATCGACTACAACGGCCGGTTCTGCATGTCGTCGGCGGCGGCCGCCGTCGGCCGGGCGTTCG
This sequence comes from Actinomadura rubrobrunea NBRC 15275, assembly GCF_001552235.1. NCBI lineage: Bacteria > Bacillati > Actinomycetota > Actinomycetes > Streptosporangiales > Thermomonosporaceae > Actinomadura > Actinomadura viridilutea. The sequence continues at coordinate 4,415 of NZ_BCQU01000040.1, forward strand.
GCCTGGACCGCGGCCTGCCGGGCCCGATCACCGACCTGGCGCGGGCCGACGCGATCCTGCTGGCGGGCGGCAACGTGGCCGAGACGATGCCGCCGTTCATGCGGCACGTCTCCGCGATGCGCAGCGCGGGCGGCGCGTTCGTCGTGGTCGACCCGCGCCGCACCGCGACCGCCCGGCAGGCCGACCTGCACCTGCAGCCCGCGCCCGGCACCGACCTGGCCCTGGCCAACGGCATGCTCCACCTGGCGCTCACCGAGGGCCTGGTCGACGAGGAGTACATCGCCGCCCGCACCAGCGGGTTCGCCGCGGTGCGCACCGTCGTCAACGCCTACTGGCCCGCCCGGGTCGAGCGCATCACCGGCGTCCCGGTGCCGCACATGCGCGAGGCGGTGCGGCTGCTGGCCCGCGGCCGCAGGTCCTACGTGCTGACGGCGCGCGGCGCCGAGCAGCACGCCCGCGGCGTGGACACGGTCACCGCGTTCATCAACCTCGCGCTGGCCCTCGGCCTGCCCGGACGCGAAGGGGCCGGCTACGGCTGCCTGACCGGGCAGGGCAACGGGCAGGGCGGACGCGAGCACGGGCAGAAGGCCGACCAGCTGCCCGGCTACCGCGGAATCGACGACCCCGCCGCCCGCGCGCACGTCGCCGGGGTGTGGGGCGTCGACCCCGCCGTGCTGCCGGGGCCGGGACGGTCGGCCTACGAGCTGCTGTCGGCGCTGGGCGCCGCGGACGGGCCGAAGATGCTGCTGCTGTTCGGGTCCAATCCGGTGGTGTCGGCGCCGCGGTCGGCAGCGGTGGAGGAGCGGCTGGACGCCCTGGACTTCCTGGTCGCGGCCGACTTCGTGCTGTCGGAGACCGCGGCCCGCGCCGACGTGGTGCTGCCGACGGCGCAGTGGGCCGAGGAGTCGGGCACGATGACCAACCTGGAGGGCCGGGTGCTGCGGCGCCGCCGGGCCGTGCCGCCGCCTCCCGGCGTGCGCACCGACCTGGAGATCATCGCGGCGCTGGCCCGGCGGCTGGACGCCCCGGGCGCGTGGAGCGCCGATCCCGCCGAGGTGTTCGACGAGCTGCGCGCCGCCAGCGCGGGCGGCCCCGCCGACTACTCGGGCATCACCTACGAGCGCATCGAGCGGGAGGGCGGGGTGTTCTGGCCGTGCCCGTCGCCGGACCACCCGGGAACGCCGCGTCCGTTCCTGGACCGCTTCGCCACCCCGGACGGCCGTGCCCGCTTCATCCCAGTCGAGCACACGGGCGCGGCGGAGGACGTCGACGCCGAGTACCCCGTCCGCCTGACGACGGGCCGGGTGCTGGCCCAGTACCAGAGCGGCGCGCAGACGCGGCGGGTGCGGCCGCTGGCCGAGGCGGCGCCCGAACCGTTCGTGGAGATCCACCCCGACCTGGCGGGCCGGCTGGGCATCGACGACGGCGCGGACGTGCGGGTCACCAGCCGGCGCGGCGCCGCGACCGTGCGGGCGCGGCTGACCGACGAGATCCGGCACGACACGGTGTTCATGCCGTTCCACTGGGCGGGGGAGGGGCGGGCGAACCTGCTGACCAATCCGGCCCTGGACCCCGTGTCCCGGATGCCGGAGTTCAAGGTGTGCGCGGTGCGGCTGGAACCGGTGGCCGCGTCCGGACGGCCGCCCGGGGACGGCGCGGCGGCCGGGCCGGACGCGGACCGCGCGAGCGTGATCGACGAGCCGGGCGCGGCCCGGGAACCGAGCGGAGCGAGCAGATGAGCCGATCCTCCACCGACGGCGGGGAGCGCGCGGCGGCCGCGGGCATCGTGGTCGTCGGCAACGGGATGGCCGGGGCGCGGCTGGTCAGCGAGATCCGGGCGCGGGACCGGCGGGTGGCGCTGACGGTGTTCGGCGCCGAGCCGCAGCAGCCCTACAACCGGGTGCTGCTGTCCGACGTGCTGGCCGGGGCGACCGGGCCCGACCAGATCGGGCTGGTAGACCCGGCCTGGTACGACGCCAACGACGTCGACGCCCGGCTGGGCGTGGAGGTGGTACGCGTCGACCGGGACGCCAAGCGGGTGCACGCCTCCGACGGAACCGTCACCCCCTACGACACGCTGGTGCTCGCGACGGGGAGCACGGCGTTCGTCCCGCCGATCCCGGGCACCGAGCACGGGCTGCCCGGCGGGGTGGTGGCGTTCCGCACCCTGGAGGACTGCCGGGCGATCCTCGCCGCGGCCGACGGCGCCCGCCACGCGGTGGTCGTCGGCGGCGGGCTGCTGGGCATCGAGGCCGCGCGCGGGCTGGCCGGGCGCGGCCTGCACGTCACGGTGGTGCATCTGGCCGGGCACCTGATGGAACGCCAACTGGACCAGGGAGCCGGCGCCGTCCTGGCGCGCACCCTCGGCCGCCTCGGCATCCGCACCCTCCTGGGCACGAGCGCCAAGGCACTGCGCACCGGCACCGGCGCCGGGGACGCCAGGCGCGTGACGGCGGTCGAGCTGGAGACGGGCGAACGGCTGCCGGCCGACGTGGTGGTGCTGGCGTGCGGGGTCCGACCTGAAGTACGGCTGGCGCGCGCGGCGGGCCTGAAGGTGGACCGGGGCGTCGTCGTGGACGAGACGCTGCGGTCGGTGACCGACCCGGACGTCCGCGCGATCGGGGAGTGCTCGCAGTACGGCGACACCGTGTACGGGCTGGTGGCGCCGGCGTGGGAGCAGGCGACGGTGCTGGCCGACCTGCTCACCGGCGCCGACGCCGCCGCGCGGTTCACCGGCGCGCGGCAGATCACCCGGCTCAAGGCCGCCGGCGTGGACCTGGTGGCGATGGGGGAGACGCACCACGGCGACGACGACCCCCAGGTGGAGGTGATGCGGTTCGCCGACGCCAGCCGCGGAACCTACAAGAAGGTCGCGATCCGCGACGGCCGCCTCGTCGGCGCGATCCTGCTGGGGGAGACCGGCACCGCGGGCACGCTCACCCAGCTGTACGACCGGTCGGGCCCGCTGCCGTCGGACCGGCTGAGCCTGTTGTTCCCCGGTATGGGCGGGGCGCAGGCCGCGGACTCGCCGGTGCGCATGCCGGACGCGGCGACGGTATGCCACTGCAACAACGTCTCCAAACGGCAAATCCGCGTGTGCTGGGAGAATGGCGCGCGCACCGCCGACGAGGTCGCGCGGCGGACCCGCGCGAGCACCGGATGCGGCGGCTGCCGCGACGCCCTGGAGGGCCTTGTGGCCTGGCTGGACGAGCAGGACTCGGTGACCGTCGGATGACCCCGCCGCGTCCGTCCCCAGGGGGCCGGGACGGACGCCGCCGAGGGCGAACGGAGCGAAATCCCGCCGCGGCGACGGCGGGATTTCGCGTTTTCGCGACCTCCACGGAAATTCCTCCGCCGACCATTGCGAGATGACCTCCATTCGATTTCGGCGTGAGCGTCTTTTAACACGCCGGTGACAGACGGGACGCAACCGCGAAACGACCCCTGCTGAGGATCAGCAGCATGACCGGCGCAGGAGAAGACGGGCACAAGAGGTTGGTCGTCGTCGGGCACGGGCCCAGCGGGCACCGGCTGGTCGAGGCGCTCCGCGAACGCGACCGCGCGGGCGCCTGGCGGATCACGGTGATCGGCGAGGAGAGGCGGCCCGCGTACGACCGGGTCGCGCTGACCTCCTACCTGACGGAGGACGCCGACCTCGCCTACCCCGCCCACGACGACGGCGTGACGCTGCTGACCGGAGACCCGGTCGTCGCGATCGACCGGCGCGCGCGCACGGTGCGCACCGCCGCCGGGCGCGACGTCCCCTACGACGCGCTGGTGCTGGCCACCGGGTCGGCGCCGTTCGTGCCGCCGGTGGACGGCCGCGACCTGCCGGGCGTCTTCGTCTACCGCACCATCGACGACCTGGACGCGCTCCGCGCCCACTGTACTGACCTTACAACGTCAAGGCCGCAGGTCGGAGGCATCGTCGTCGGCGGTGGCCTGCTCGGCCTGGAAGCGGCCCGCGCGCTGCAGGGCCTCGGCGTCGACACGCACGTGGTCGAGGTCGCCCCCTGGCTGATGCCGCGCCAGCTCGACGAAGGCGGCGGGGCGATGCTGCGCCGCCACATCGAGGCGCTCGGCATCACGGTGCACGCCGGGACGCCCCTGACGCGCCTGGAGGCGGGGGAGGACGGCGGCGTCGCACGCGTCGTCCTGGCGGACGGGACCGGCATCGACGCCGGAGTGGTGGTGTTCTCCGCCGGGATCCGCCCGCGCGACGAGCTCGCCCGCGGCTGCGGTCTGCCGGTCGGCGAGCGCGGCGGCATCGTCGTGGACGACACCTGCCGCACCGAGGACCCCGCGATCTGGGCGATCGGCGAGTGCGCCCTGGTGAACGGCCAGGTCTACGGTCTGGTCGCACCGTGCTTCAGCATGGCCGAGGTGGCCGCCGACCACCTGCTGGCCGCCGCCGCGGGACACGACAGCCCGGCCCGGTTCACCGGCGCCGACCTGTCCACCCAGCTCAAGCTCATGGGCGTCGACGTGGCCAGCTTCGGCGACCCGTTCGCCGGCCCCGATCAGGGCGCCCTGGACGTCACCTACACCGACCCGGTCGCCGGGATCTACAAGAGGCTCGTCGTCAGCGACGACGCGCGGACCCTGCTCGGCGGGGTGCTGGTCGGCGACGCGTCCGCCTATCCCGCGCTGCGCGCCCGCGTCGGCGCCGAACTGCCCGGCACGCCCGAGCAGGCGCTGTTCGGCGGCACCGCGGCGCCGGACGGCGACCTGCCCGGCGCCACCCGGATCTGCAACTGCAACAACGTCACCGCCGACGCGCTCCGCTGCGCGATCCGCGACGACGGACTGACCGACCTGGCGGAGGTCAAGCGCCGCACCAAGGCCGGCGCGACCTGCGGCAGCTGCGTCCCCCTGGTCAAGAAGATCCTGGACGCCGAGCTCGCCGCCGCCGGCATCGAGGTCGGCAAGGCGCTGTGCGAGCACTTCGACCACAGCCGCGCCGAGCTGTTCGACATCGTGCGGGTCCGCGGCATCACCACGTTCACCGAACTGATCACCGAGCACGGGCGGGGCCGCGGCTGCGACATCTGCAAGCCGGCGGTGGCGTCCATCCTGGCCAGCCTCGGCCGCGGGCACATCCTGGACGGCGAGCAGGCCGCGCTGCAGGACACCAACGACCACTTCCTGGCCAACCTGCAGAAGAACGGCACCTACTCGGTGGTCCCGCGGATCCCCGGCGGGGAGATCACCCCCGAGAAGCTCATCGTCATCGGCGAGGTCGCCCGCGACTTCGGCCTCTACACCAAGATCACCGGAGGGCAGCGGATCGACCTGTTCGGCGCCCGGGTGGAGCAGCTCCCGCGCATCTGGAAGCGGCTGGTCGACGCCGGCTTCGAATCCGGGCACGCCTACGGCAAGGCGCTGCGCACCGTCAAATCGTGCGTCGGATCGACCTGGTGCCGCTACGGCGTGCGCGACTCGGTCGGCATGGCGATCCGGCTGGAACTGCGCTACCGCGGCCTGCGCGCCCCGCACAAGCTCAAGGCGGCGGTCTCGGGCTGCGCGCGCGAGTGCGCCGAAGCGCAGAGCAAGGACTTCGGCGTCATCGCCACCGACAAAGGCTGGAACCTGTACGTGTGCGGCAACGGCGGGATGCGGCCCCGGCACGCCGACCTGCTCGCGTCCGACCTGGACGACGAACGACTGGTCCGGCTCATCGACCGGTTCCTGATGTTCTACATCCGCACCGCCGACCGGCTGCAGCGCACCGCGAGCTGGCTCGAGGCCCTGGACGGCGGCCTGGACTACCTGCGCGAAGTCATCGTCGACGACCGGCTCGGCATCTGCGCCGAGCTGGAGGCGGCGATGGAGCGCCACGTCGGCTCCTACACCGACGAGTGGCGGGCGACCCTGGAGGACCCCGACAAGCTCCGCCGGTTCGTGTCCTTCGTCAACGCGCCCGACGTCCCCGACCCCAGCATCGTCTTCGAGTCCGAACGCGACCAGATCAAACCGGTCCTCGTGGCCGGCCCGCGACTGGAGGTGGCGAGACGATGACCACGACGACCCTCCGCCCCACCGGACCCGCCCCCCGCGACGGCGGCGCCCGCTGGCACCCGGTGTGCCCCTACGACGACCTGATCCCCGAACGCGGCGCGTGCGCGCTCATCGACGGCGTCCAGGTGGCGATCTTCCGCACGTTCGACGGAGAGCTGTACGCGCTGTCCAACCTGGACCCCTTCTCCGGCGCGCACGTCATCTCCCGCGGCATCCTCGGCACCCGCGGCGGCGTGCCGACCGTGGCGTCCCCCATGTACAAGGAGGTCTTCGACCTGCGCACCGGCACGTGCTTGGACGACCCCCAGGTGGCGCTGCCCACCTTCCCGATCCGCCGGGATCCGGCGACCGGCCTCGTGGAGGTGGCCCTGACTCATGAGCACCGACAGTGAGCCGCTGGCGGGTTTCGCCGTCGGGGTGACGGCCGCCCGGCGCCACGAGGAGCTGGCCACGCTGCTGGAGCGGCGCGGCGCGCGCGTGGTGCACGCCCCGGCGATCCGCCTGATCCCGCTGTCGGACGACGCGCGGCTGCTGGAGGCCACCGGCGACTGCGTCAAGGCGCCCGTCGACTACGCCGTGGTCACCACCGGGATCGGCTTCCGCGCCTGGCTGGAGGCGGCCGACGGGTGGGGGATGCGCGACGCCCTCATCGAGCGGCTCGCCCCGGCGGCCATCCTGGCGCGCGGCCCCAAGGCGCGCGGCGCGATCCGTTCGGCAGGCCTGCAAGAATCGTGGTCCCCGGAGTCGGAGAGCTGCGCGGAGGTGCTGAAGTACCTGCTGCGCGAAGACCTCGTCGGCAAGCGGGTGGCGGTGCAGCTGTACGGGGAGGAGCTGCCGGAGTTCTCCGCCGCGCTGCGCGCCGCCGGGGCCGAGGTGATCGAGATCCCGGTGTACCGCTGGTCGCGCATCGACGACCCGACGCCGCTGCGCCGGCTGGTGGGCCAGGCGGTGGCCGGCACCGTCGACGCGATCACCTTCACCAGCGCCCCGGCGGTCTCGGCGACCCTGGCCGTGGCTGCCGAGGACGGCCTGGAGGAACCGCTCCTGGAGGCGCTGCGCGCCGACGTGGTGGCCGCGTGCGTGGGACCGGTGACCGCGCAGCAGCTCACCGAGCGCGGGGTGCCGACCGTGCAGCCGGAACGCGCCCGCATCGGCGCCCTGGTGCGGGCGCTGGTGACGGACCTGCCGCGGCGACGCGCGCGCCTCATCCACGTGCGCGGCTGCACGCTGGAACTGCGGGGACACGCGGTGGTGCTGGACGGCCAGCTGCGTCCGATCGCGCCGGCGCCGATGGCGATCCTGCGGGCGCTGGCGCGACGCCCCGGCCACGTGGTCTCCCGGGCAGAACTGAGCGGCGTGCTGCCGGGCCGCCTGGTCATGGGGGTGTCGGGCAACGGACGGGAGGCGCGTCCCCAGGCCGACGAGCACGCGGTGGAGATGGCCGTCGCTCGCCTGCGGCGGGGTCTGGGCCGCTCGGGCATCGTGGAGACCGTGGTCAAGCGCGGCTATCGGCTGGCGTGCGACCCGGTCCGCGTGGAGATGAGCGGCTGATGCGCGATGTGCCGACACTGCTGGCGGTGGCGCACGGCACGCGCGACCCGGCCGGCCCGCGAACGATTCGGGCGCTGCTGCAGCGAGTGCGAGCACTGCGCCCGTGGCTGCCGCTCGCCGAGGCCTACGCCGAGATCGCCGACCCGGTGCTGGAGGACACCGCCCGCACCTTGGAAGGGCCGGCCGTGGTGGTGCCGCTGATGCTGGCCCGCGGCTACCACGCCCTGATCGACGTCCCCGGCCGGGTGGAGCGCGTCCTCGGGGACGCGATCATGGCCGCCCCCTTGGGCCCGCACGGCATGCTCGCGTCCGCGCTGGCGGCCCGCCTGGGCACCGATACGATGCCGGGCCGGGATCACGCCGTAGTGCTGGGCGCCGCGGGCTCGTCCGACCCGGCGGGCGTGAGCGACGTACGCGCGGCCGCCCGCCTGCTGTCGCGGCGATTGCGCAGACCGGTGCCCTACGGCTTCGTCGCCGCAGGCGGCCCCGTCCTAGCCGACGTGGTGGCCGAGCAACGCGCCCAGGGCGCCGCTCGCGTAACGGTGGCGTCATACCTCCTGGCACCAGGGTTCTTCTACGACCGCATGACGGCCTCAGGCGCCGACCAGGTGTCCCCGCCACTCGGCGCCCACGACGCCGTGGCACGCCTGGTCCTCCGCCGCTACGACGAGGCCCGCCTACGCCTCTCCGGAGCCGTCCCCGTAGCCTGACCCGCCCACCAACGTCCACGCCCGCCCACCGGGCTACGCTCCCCCAAGCGTGCCGTCGTCCCGTTCTCAAGGCCCATCTTCGCGGCACGCGATCGGGGACCGTGCCGACGCGGGGCCGCAGCGCGACGCCGGACCGGCGCCCCAAGAGGGTCCGGCGCCGAAGCCGCGGTGTACCTACGCAGTCGAGCGGTAGTGGAGCCGATACCGGTTGATTAGAGGCCGCCCGTCGGCCTCGCGGCATCGACGTGCAACAGCCGTCCGCCTCGATGGCGTTCAAAGCATGCGGGCGGTCCAGTGGCTTGAAGGAGCACGTAGAACACAGGCGTCCATTCGGACGCACAGAGAACGGCGAACTGGTCGAACTCCTTTCCCAGGGAAACCATCGACATGCGCCGCCTGCCTGGCCGTGCTCCGGGTGCTGGCCGACGTCGCGCTCACCCGCCTTGCCGACTGCTGCAGGTCATCGACTTGGCTGCCCGACGCCTGCAGCTGACGACGGACTGAAGTCCGAGAGAGACCTTGAAGGGCCGTCATCGTCACGGTTGTCGGCACGGAAGCCATGTGGAACCGCGGGGCCGGTACGCCGATGCACATCGGCGTTCGAAAGTCGTCTCGGGCAGGAGAGACGGCGACGCAACTGTGAGGTCGGGCTGCCCTGCCCGCAACCCCCTCATTCACCGCACCGCACACCAACGATCTTCAACCGTGGGTAGCTTTCCGTGCACGGAGGTGAGATATGGGGAAGCACGGCGACTCGGCCAACCCGAAGGACGGGAAGTTGACCAAGCAGCAGTCGGACGGCACGTCCGGCTCCCAACACGGATCCGGCAAGGAGAAGTGAAGCGTGACCGTCCAACCGGCCCTCGGCGACCTGTTCGCCCGACTCGACGCGGCCGGTGCGCTGCCTCCGGCGTGGCGGGACGCGTTCCACGACACGCCGCGGCACGCGTTCATCCCCGACGACATCTGGGTGGAGACCGCCGGCGGCTGGCGGCGCCTGTCCCGGACCGCCGACCCCGACACCTGGTCACGGCTCGTCAACGCCGACGGATACGTCGTGACGCAGGTCGATGACGGTCACCCCGCTGACCCGGACCACGGCGAATACTCCACCAGCAGCGCCAGCCAACCCAGCCTCGTGCTGGCCATGCTCGACCAACTGCAGGTCGAACCCGGCATGCGCGTGCTGGAGATCGGCACCGGAACCGGCTACAACGCCGCGCTCCTCGCGGCGCGGCTCGGTGTCGACAACGTCACCACCGTAGAGGTCGACCCGCAGCTCGCGGGCCGCGCTCGTGAGGCGCTGGTTCGCGTGGGACGTCCGGTGCCGGTCATCACCGGCGACGGCACCGCCGGGTACCCGCCGCACGCCCCCTACGACCGGATCATCGCCACCGCGGCCACGCGACGGATCCCCCGCGCCTGGATCGAGCAGACCCGGCCGGGCGGCGTCATCCTCACGCCTTGGGGCAACGCCTACCACAACGACGCCCTGCTGCGCCTCACGGTGAACGGCGACGGAACCGCCACAGGACCGTTCACTGGCCGCGCCCCGTTCATGTGGCTCCGTCACGACCGGGTGCTGCTCGGCACGCTGCGCGACTACGTCCATACCGGCGACATCCCCGACACGTCCACCACCCGCGTCGACCCGCGCGACATGTTCGGGCAGCCGGACGTCGACTTCGCGGTCGCCATACGGGTGCCGGGAGTGTCCTGGCACCGTTTCGACGCACCCGACGGGTCAGAGGAGTTCACCGTCTGGCTCGTGCACGTCGACGCCGACGCCGCGGAACGATCGTGGGCGTCGGTCGACTATGAGGGCGGCACCGTCCACCATGTCGAACAGTTCGGGCCGCGGCGCCTGTTCGACGAGGTCGCAGCCGCGTACGAGGAGTGGACACGTCTGGGCCGCCCCGCCTTCACCCGTCACGGGGTCACCGTCCATGCGGACGGGCGGCACACCGTGTGGCTGGACACGCCCTCAGGACCGTGCCGACCGCTGCCCGCCTGACCCTTCTTCTACCGCCCGCAACCGAGCCATTTGTTGTCACGATCGGTACCGTCACCTTACACGTTTGTCCAACAGTTGCCCACCGGGTGTGTGTCCGCCTCGCACCGCCAACAACGTAAGCAAGGCTGATCCGCCCGATCGTGCAGTTGGCCGTCCAGTTCTGCAGCCAGGCAACTCGCCTCTGGCCTGCAGAGATACACCGTTGACCGCCAACCGGATTGTGGGCGGGAATTGTAGAGACCTGTCCGCACCTACCGAGCTGCCCCCACGCGGTCGATCCGATATGCCAGTTCCGGACATGCACACTGCGCCCATCAGTACCGCAACGTAGCGGATTGCGCTGTGATGCAAACATGCGGAAACCGAAGTCGAACCAGCCCTCCCGGCGGTGGCTGCCGAACATGGTGTTCGCGGTTCTCATGCTGCTGGTTGGCAGCGGGGTGGTTCTGCTGCTATGGCGGGGGCCATGGTGGTTTGACGGCAAATACCTCGAAGGAGCTGACTACAAGTCTGCGGCCGGGCATATGATCAGCAGCTTCCGCGCCTCTGTAACTCAGCTCCTGCTCGGGTTGGGTGGCGTGGTCGCGCTCTGGTTCACCTGGCGCAACTATCGGCTCTCCCGTCGAGGTCAGGTTACGGACCGGTTTATCAAAGCCCTGGAGCGCTTGGGATCGTCGGAGATGTATGTTCGCTATGGTGGGGTCCTAGCCCTTGAGCAGATTGTGCAGGATGCGCCCGACCAGGCCACCCACGCCACCCAGGTCCTCGTCGTGTTCGTCCGGGACCGCGCCCCCAATTGCCGCCGCCCCGACCAGGAGCCCTCTCTTGAGCGCCGCCCGCCCCTGCCGTACGAGCCGGAAGCCGACGTGCAGGCTGCGCTCACCGCACTCACCCGAACCGCCTCGCGTCGACACGTCGACCGCACTGCGGCGCCCCTAGATCTCAGCTATAGGCATCTGGCGGGCGCTAGTCTGCGTGGCGCCGACGTGCGTGACGCCATTTTGGAAGGCGCAAACCTCAGTGGCGCCACTCTATGGTACGCAGACTTGCGTGAGGCTATTCTGAAAGACGCGGACCTGAGTTACGCTCGTCTAAATGGTGCGCTCTTGTATAAGGGAAATTTGCGATGTGCAAACCTGAGTAACGCTGCACTCCCAGAAGCGGTCCTGATTGAGGCCAGTCTGATAGGCGCAGATCTGCGTAAAGCCGTCCTAGTAGACGCGATTATGGTCATGGCTGCAGTGGGTGGTGCCAAGCTGCGTGGTGCAAGGCTGTCGGGTGCCAATTTGATACACGCGGACTTGTATGGCGCTGACCTGATGTGCGCAGATTTGCGTGACGCCAATCTGATGTGCGCAGATTTGCGTGACGCCAATCTGAAAGATGCGAATCTGGCTGGCGCGAAAATCAAGGATGCGGACTTGAGTCGGGTGCGTTGGCTCACGGTAGAACAAGTAGTAGCGGCACGGCCAGGGGTGACGACCAAGTTGCCATCAGAAGTTGCGTCTGACCCTCGGGTGGTCGAACGTATAAAACAGGTAGAAGGTGAAAAATAAGCGCAATAGCGATGACGGCATTGACGAATACTCAACGTGGAGTAGTCAAGCGGAAGTTTGGGCTCCGCAGAGCCTTCCCGTATTGGTCCAGCTTCTGTCGACTGCCAACCAAGCTGTGGGACGTAAGGACTGTCCCGTATCGCTTTATTGTACTTGTATGTCTTTCCAATTGTGTATCGCCTAGAGGGATTTGGTCGGGGGCGCGTACCAGCCTGTCCACCTGTCGCATGGCCTGCATTCGACAACCCCACACGCTCACGGTGGTTGGTCCGATATGCCGGCCCCGGTCGCGCAGCAGGCTGCGTGTAATGTCGCGGACTGCGTTGTGAAGCGAATATGCCGAACATGAAGTCTGGCCGTTCCCTGCGGGGATGGCTGTCGAACATGACGTTTGTGGTTCTCGTGCTACTCGTTGGCACCGGGGTGGTTCTGCTGCTATGGCGGGGCCCCTGGTGGTTTGACGGCAAGTATCTCAAGGGGGTCGACAACCAGTCGACGGTTGGGCCGCTGATCGCCAGTTTTCGCCATGCCGTCACCCAGCTCCTGCTCGGGTTGGGTGGCGTGGTCGCGCTCTGGTTCACCTGGCGCAACTATCGGCTCTCCCGTCGAGGTCAGGTTACGGACCGGTTTATCAAAGCCCTGGAGCGCTTGGGATCGTCGGAGATGTATGTTCGCTATGGTGGGGTCCTAGCCCTTGAGCAGATTGTGCAGGATGCGCCCGACCAGGCCACCCACGCCACCCAAGTTCTCGTCGCGTTCGTCCGGGATCGCGCCCCGGATTGCCGCAGTTCTGACGAGGCCTCCCGTGAACGTCGCCAGTCTCTGTCAGACGAGCCGGAAGCCGACGTGCAGGCTGCGCTCACCGCACTCACCCGAACCGCCTCGCGTCGACACGTCGACCGCATTGCGGCGCCCCTAGACCTGAGCTATAGGTATCTGGCCGGCGCCAGACTTGACAACGCTGACATGCGTGACGCCGTTTTGGAAGGCGCCAAGCTGAGTGGCGCAAGTCTGTGGTATGCAGACCTCCGTGACGCCACTCTGGACGACGCGGACCTGAGTGGTGCCGATTTGGAAGGCGCGAACCTGATTGACGCTGTTCTGCTAGGGGTGAATCTGAGTAACGCCGTACTGGTGGAAGCGATCCTGATTGAGGCCAGGCTGATAAGTGCAGACCTGCGTAACGCCAAACTAATGAACGCAATCCTGGGTGGCGCCATGCTGGCACGTGCCAAGCTGTGTGGCGCTAATCTGCGTGGTGCGGACCTGAGTAACGCCTTTATGGAATTTGCGGACTTGAGTAATGCCAATCTCCAAAACGTAGACTTGCGTGAATCCTGGCTGGAGAGCGCATGTCTGCGCCACGCCAACCTGAAAGGTGCGAACTTGCGCAGTTCCTCGCTGGAAGATACGGACCTGACAGGCGCAAACCTCAAGGATGCGGACCTGAGTCGAGTGCGTTGGCTTACGGTAAAGCAAGTAGTAGCGGCGCGGCCAGGTGTGACAACCAAGTTGCCATCAGAAGTTGCGTCTGACCCTCGGGTAGTCGAACGTATCAAACAGGTAGAGGGTGAACAATAATCGCAATGTCCATAGCGGTATGGACGAATGCTCAACGTGGAGCAGGTCAGCGGAAGTTTGGGTTCCGCAGTGCTGGCTTGTACTAGTCCGAGACCTGAGCTGCAGTCTCCGCAAGAATGGGTATCCGTGACCGGTCGAGATGACGCGACAAGGTGACAATCGGTTTCTCTGGCTTCATCGATTGTGCCAACTTCTCGGTTGCGGTATGGTGAAATTATTTCACCGCAGAAAAATCCTCCAGAGAACTTTCGTGCTCGTAGCGCAGTGTCGGTCTGTTCCCCCTACACTTCGCCGTGCCACTCCGCGATCGTGGTGAGGTTCCGTAAGGTTCCGGTCATTGGTGTACTGTCTGTGTCGATTGGCTCCGTCCAGCTTGCATGTCCAGCATGGCGGCGCGAATGCGTCTATAGTGAGATGCCTCATCTGAGTAGTACGGTCAGCCCGTATGTTGCGAAGGCGGCGAATGCTGTGCCGGCCACGAAGCACAGCGTCCACGCTCCCATGCCGCTGCGCCACCAGCCCGCCAGGAAGACATCCTGCGGGTTCGCGGGGTTGTAGCAGACGGTGACGCGTTGTCCGGGGTGCGCACCGGGAGATCTGTCGCCATGACGGCTGGGTGCCTGCACGCTCGTGCCGTTCGACGTGCGGAACCGGACGACGGGGTGGTAGCTGCTCCCGTCGCCGTACCAGTCCTGGCGCACGTCCACGACCTCGCCCTCCGCGCGATGGAAACGGCGCAGATCGCGGAGGATCTGTCCCAGCTCTCGCACGGCCCATGTGGCCGTCAACACACCCACCAGCAGCAGCCCGAGCGAGACGACCCAGGGGACCAGCGACACAGACACGCCACCAGAATGCCCGACGGTCGATCGCCCCTTCCCACTGACGCAGGCTCAGACCAGCAGCAGACGCGCGAGCGTCCCCACGATCATGCATGGCCTTCACGGGATTCTTTCGGGTTCTCCCTTTCGCTTCGTGTGTTGGGCCGCGGCATCCAGCTCAGGGCTTCCCGTCTGGTGTCTGGTGGTGAAGTCGCTGGGTCAGCGCAGGCAAGGCCTCTCCGCCTGGGGCGTTGTGTGCAGTCCACCATGCGTGGGCTTCTTCGACCTGCTGCCAGAGGTCGGTCGGGCCGCCGTGCTCGACCGTGGCGGGGGCTGTGGTGGTGACGGTGGCCCAGGAGGCGTCCGGGGTGACGATCTGGGCGCCGTCCGGGCGGGGGAACACGGTGATGCCGGGCAGGCGCTGCCAGATCAGCAGGGACAGGCCGGGGGTGCGCAGGGCGGCGCCGCCGACCGGGCTGGTGCGGGTGCGCACGACCGACGTGTCGATGGGCGCGGCCTCGGGAATGCCGGGCCGGTCCACCTCCCGGCGCGTCGACATGAACCCCCACGTCGCCGGGATCAACGGCCCGCCGGCGGTCCCGTCCCCGGTGACGGTGAGGCGGGCGAGCGCCCCGGCCCAGGTCATGCCGCGGGGCCGGACGTCGGCCAGGATCACCCCGCCCACGCGGGTCTGCTCCACCCACGCATACGGCACGCGTTCGGTCGCCACGGTCGCCAGAACCCGGTCGAACGGGGCGTGGGCGGGGTCCCCGAGCAGCCCGTCGCCGGTGATGACGGCGGGCCGGTAGCCGGCGTCGGCGAGGCGGCGCCGGGCGGCCTCGGTCAGCTCCGGGTCGATGTCGACGGTGCTGACGTGCTGCGAGCCGAGCCGTTCGCACAGCGGCGCGGCGGTGTACCCGGTGCCGGTGCCGATCTCCAGCACGTTCATGCCGTCGTGGACAGGCCAGTTCCAGTCGGCGGGGGTGATGAGCGGTGAGCTCCAAGCGGGGCGGCGTCCCGAGGCGCGCAATCGTGCCTCGGGACGGCCTCGACCAACTGTCGCTACGTCGAATCGATGATGGCCCCGTTCTCGGTGAGCAGGTCGGAGATCACCCCGTCTCCGATGCCGCCTGCAGTACGCCTACTGCTCCCACGCCCTGCACCAGCGTCGCAGTGTCGCCGCCGATGGTGGACAAGTCCGGGGCGAACCGGGGATCGGGACGCCAGTCCTCGACTGGTACCAGGCCGGGTTCCTCCAGGGTGAACCCGTCGAACAAGTTCAGGATTTCCTGGTTGGTGCGGAACACGAGCGGGGCGGCGGCGTTGGCGCTGTACTCCTGTTCGATCGCTTCGATGACGTCGGCCGGGGGTGCCGTCCCGGCTGATATGGGAGATCACCAATCGGCTTCCCGGGGCCATCGTGTTGCGGAACGCGCGCACGCACCCGGCGGGGTCGTCGTCCTCGGTGAGAAAGTGCAGGACGGCGGCCAAGGTGAGCGCGACGGGCCGGGACCAGTCGACCAGTCCGTCGAGGCGGTCAAGGATGGCGTTCGGGTCGCGCAGGTCCCCTTTGATGATCTCGACCTGGCGGGTGCGGGCGTGGGCGAGGACCGTCTCGTCGTTGTCGACGCCGATGACGCGGGTCTCCGGGGCGATGTCCCGTGCGACCTCCCACGGGCTGGGGGAGGTGGGGAATCCGGTGCCGATATCGACGACCTGCCGGATCCCCGACTTCAGACAGTGGCGGACGGCCCGTGCCAGAAACCAACGGTTGTGCCGGGCGATCGGCCGGAGCCAGGAAGCTTTGGCCAGGATCCGTTCAGCGGCTTCGCGGTCGACCTCGTAGTTGTCCTTGCCGCCCAGGTAGTAGTCGTACATGCGGGCGACGCTCGCGGGTTCAGGGACGCTGACGAAACTGTCGGCAGAGGTGGGGCTGCTCATCTTGGTCCCTTCTCTCAAGCTCGGGTGATGCACCGGGAGGTGTGACGCCGCAGAGACCAGCGATGGATGGGACGGTCGGACCGCACATGCGTGCCGCGCGGGTCACCGACAGGCCGAAGTGGGCTTTGTTCGGGTCTCTTCACGCCCATCCATCGGTGGTGGGCCGTTGTGTTTTCGTGCCGCAGGTTGTGTGGTCCGCTCCGGCTGACCTTCGCCCCTCCGGGGGGCGGCCGGGCGACGCTGGGGGCATATGAGGCGTCCTTGTGCGCCTCCAGCCGGTAGATGCCGTCTGTGTTGGTGGAGCCGCCTGAGACGCGCCGCAGCAGCTCAGCGATCGCCACGGCCAGGCCGTCCTGCCCCGCCGCGAGCTTGCGCGGCTCGAGGGAGGTCCGCGTTTCGCGTGGCTGTGCGGTGGGCTGCGCTGCTGCCGGGGCCTGGTCGCGCATCGGCATCAAGGCGCGCCGGTCGCCGGTCGGGCCGGACGCGGTCCCGGCGGCGATGACGCCGCTGGCGCGGGTCTGCTCCGCCCAGGTGTCGGGGAAGGCGGTCACGCCGCAGGTGATGCGCCCCCGGTCGTAGGGGGCGGTGGGCTTCCAGTCGTCGGCGCGGTCTCCAACGCGCACTGTCGGCGACAGTTCGGCGGAGGCGAGGTCGGCGCGTGCCTGGGCGGCCAGGCGGCGTCGATCTCGATAGTGACGACGTTGGTTCCGAGGGCGGTCAGCGGCTCGTCGGTCCATCCGGCGTCGAACTCCAGCACCTTGTGCTTGCTGTGTGCCTGCAGCGGTTCCAGCATGTGGTGGACGAGGCCGGGGGCTGAGCAGGAGCACGCGGGCAGGGCAGCCGGGTCGGCGCCGGTCTCGTCGGCCAGATCGACCGCACCGTCATGGAGCCGGGCGACGATCGCCCGGTCGTCGTTGACGGCCTGCCACCAGCGGTCGGGGTCGGCGGTCCGGTCGATCCAGGAGTCCGGGGCGTCGACGACCGCGCCGACCATGGCGATGTCCGCATGAAGATCCGCATGAAGGGGTGCCGGGGCGTTGCCGAGACGAGGGTGTCAGGCACGAGGGCGTCACCTCTGGCAGGAGCAGGCACTCCGAAGTTATCGGGGGCCTGCGCCCACCTGAAGGTGCTCATCGGCTTCCTGGACTCCGGCGGTCGGCAACCTGGGGCGGTCGTCGTCGGCGGGTGCTCGGGGACGTAGCCGGCTTCTCGTGCTCAGACGGGGTCAGGGCGGGGAGAGCGGGCCGCGCCGCCGAGATCGGCGAATCGGGGGTCGTGGTGGGCGAGGACCCGCACGATCATGTCGGTGAACTGGTGCAGTTCCTCCGCCGAGAGCGGGGCGAACAGCCGCTGGTTGAGGCGCAGCCCGGCCTCGCAGCAGCGGCCCAGGAACAGCCGTCCGTCCTCGGTGACGTCCAAGGCGTAGCGGCGGCGGTCCTCGGGGTCGCGGCGGCGTTCGACGTATCCGCGTTCTTCCAGCGTGTCGACGAGGCCGACCACGTCGGCGGGGTCCATGCGCAGGCGCTCGCTGACCTGCCGCTGCGACAGGGGACCGTCGGAGGCCACGCACGCCAGCACCAGGGCGGCCGGGACGGGCAGGCGCTCGGCGGGCTCCCCGGCGGACGGAGCGTTGGCCGATTCGCGGCGGATCAGCTTCATCAGCTCGGTGACCAGATAGGCGGGGTTGCGCAGCAGGGGCTCGGGCGGCGTGGGCGCGGGGCCGACGTACGCGCAGTTCCGTCGCTCCGCTGGTCGTGGATGCGCCACGGCAAGGCTCCTTCGGCGTGTCCGATAATCTCTTGACGGAAAAATGGGACATCCCTATGGTTGGGCAGTCCCATCGATTGAGTCAAGGGAGGCCCGCATGCCGAGCGGGGAGTCGGCCGTCGAGGTCGACGGCTTGGTCAAGCGGTTCGGTGACGTCGAGGCCGTACGGGGGATCGAGTTCGCCGTCCGGCCCGGCGAGATCTTCGGGTTCCTCGGCCCGAACGGCGCCGGCAAGTCCACGACGATCAACATGCTGTGCACCCTCCTGCGTCCCACCGCGGGCACGGCGCGGGTCGCCGGGTTCGACGTGGTGGCCGAGCGCGACCAGGTGCGCCGCAACATCGGGCTGGTCTTCCAGGACCCGACCCTGGACGGATATCTGAGCGGCGA
This sequence comes from Actinomadura rubrobrunea NBRC 15275, assembly GCF_001552235.1. Classification (NCBI taxonomy): domain Bacteria; kingdom Bacillati; phylum Actinomycetota; class Actinomycetes; order Streptosporangiales; family Thermomonosporaceae; genus Actinomadura; species Actinomadura viridilutea. The sequence continues at coordinate 22,764 of NZ_BCQU01000040.1, forward strand.
GCAGAACCTGCGCTTCCACGCCGAGCTGTACGGGGTGCCGCGCGCGGCGGCGCGCGAGCGGATGCGGCAGGTGCTGGAGATGGTCGGGCTGTGGGACCGGCGCGGCGACCTGGCGCAGACGTACTCGGGCGGCATGAAACGCCGCCTGGAGATCGCCCGCGGACTGCTGCACTCGCCGCGGGTGCTGTTCCTCGACGAGCCGACGGTCGGACTGGATCCGCAGACCCGCTCGTCGATCTGGGACTACATCCGCCGGCTGCGCGACGCCGAGCAGATCACGATCTTCTTGACGACCCACTACATGGACGAGGCGGAGTACTGCGACCGCATCGCGATCATGGATGCGGGGCGGATCGTGGCGCTGGACACGCCCGAAGCGCTCAAAGCGGGCGTGGGCAAGGACCGGGTGCAGATCCACACCGACGACGACGGGGCGGCGATCACGGCGCTGAAGGAGCGGTTCGACGTGGAGGCGGTGGTCGCCGAAGGCGCGGTGACGTTCGCGGTGGCGGCGGGGGAGGAGTTCGTGCCGCGGCTGTTCGCCGAGCTGGGCGTGCCGATCCGCTCGGTGAGCGTGTCGCGGCCGTCGCTGGACGATGTGTTCATGTCGTTCACCGGGAAGACGATCCGCGACGCCGAGGCGTCCGGGGCCGACTGGATGCGCTTGGTCGCGCGGGGGAGGAGATGACGATGGACGTCGCGCTGGCGCCTCAGGCGGTGCGGGTGCCCGAACGCAGCGTCCGGCACGACCTGCGGGCGGTGAAGATCGTCCTGCACCGGGAGCTCATCTGGTTCTGGCGGGACCGGATGCGGTTGGTGGCCAATCTGCTGCAGCCGCTGCTGTGGCTGCTGGTCATGGGCACGGGCCTGTCCACGCTGATGACGTCCGGGCCGGGCCCGGCGGGCGAGGTGGACCTGAAGACGTTCATCTTCCCCGGCGTGTGCGCCACCTCGGTGATGTTCACCGCGATGTTCTCGGCCGGGTCGATCGTGTGGGACCGCGAGTTCGGGTTCCTGCGGGAGATGCTGGTCGCACCGGTCAGCCGGACCGCCATCGTGGTCGGCAAGTGCCTGGGCGGCTCCGTGGTCGCCACCGTGCAGAGCGTGCTGATCCTGGCGCTGGCCGGGTTGGTGGGGGTGCCCTACGACCCGGTCCTGCTGGCCGAGCTGCTGGGGCTGATGTTCCTGACGGCGTTCTCCTTGACGGCGTTCGGACTGCTGCTGGCGGCGCGGATCACCAGCGTGCACTCCTTCTTCGGGATCATGCAGGTGGGCATCATGCCGCTGATGTTCCTGTCGGGCGCGCTGTACCCGCTGAACGGCCTGCCGGCGTGGCTGAGCGTGCTGACCCGGTTCAACCCGCTGACCTATGCGGTGGACCCGCTGCGCCACGCGGTGTTCTCCCACCTGGACGTGTCGCCGGAGCTGCGGCGGGTGTTCGATCCCGGGGTCACCTGGAACGGGTGGCTGGTGCCGGTGTGGTTGGAGGTCGTGCTGATCGTGCTGATCGGCGTGGTCCTGATGACCGGGGCGATCGTCCAGTTCCGCCGGGGCGACTGACCTGCGGACGCGAAGCGGGGCCCGCCGGACTCGTGAGCGGTCCGGCGGGCCCCGTCGTGCCGGGAAGGCGCGTCCGAAGGGAGCGGCGCGGGTCAGCTGGCGAAGTCCAGCAGCGGGTAGGCGTTGCTGGGGTGCCGCAGTTTCGACAGCGACTCCTTCTCCAGCTGCCGGATCCGCTCGCGGGTCAGCCCGAGCGCCTTGCCGATCTCGTCGAGGGTGCGGGGCGTGCCGTCGTACAGCCCGAACCGCATCGCCATGATCTTGGCTTCGCGGGGGGACAGCACGTCCAGGGTGCGGCGCAGCTGGTCGGCCATGAGCTGCCGGTCGACCAGCTCGGACGCCTCGGGCGTGTCGGCGTCCTCGATCAGGTCGCCGATGCGGGTCTCGCCGTCCTCGCCGATGGTGGAGTCCAGGCTGATCGGCTGGCGGCTGGTGCGCAGCAGCTCCAGCACCTGCTCGGGGCTCTTGTCCAGCTCCACCGCCAGTTCCTCGGGGGTGGGCTCGCGGCCGAGCCGCTGGTGCATGTCGCGTTCCACGCGGCTGAGCTTGCTGAGCATCTCCAGCACGTGCACCGGCAGGCGGATGGTGCGGGCCGAGTCGGCGAAGCCGCGCTGGATGGCCTGCCGGATCCACCACATGGCGTAGGTGGAGAACTTGTAGCCCTTGGTGTAGTCGAACTTCTCCACGGCGCGGATCAGGCCGAGGTTGCCCTCCTGCACCACGTCCAGCAGCGACAGGCCGCGGTCGGTGTACTTCTTGGCGACCGACACCACCAGCCGCAGGTTGGCCTCGAGCATGTGGGCCTTGGCGCGCCGTCCGTCCTCGGCGATCCACTCCAGGTCGGCGCGCAGCTGCGGGTCGTCGATGGTCTCGGTGGCCAGCTTGTGCTCGGCGTACAGCCCGGCCTCGATGCGCTTGGCCAGCTCCACCTCCTGCTCGGCGGTCAGCAGCTGGCGCCGTCCGATCGCCTTGAGGTAGGTGTGCACCGAGTCGCCCATGGAGGTGGACTGGTCGTCCAGGTCGGCGGCGGTGTCCTCGCCGTCCACCTCGACCTCGGTGACCTCGAACGCCTCGTCGTCGGCGTCGTCGTTGTCGGCGGCGTCGGCCGCGACCGCCAGGGCGTCGACCGGATCGACGGGGGCGGCCGGGTCGACGGGGTCGGCCGCCGCGGTCGAGGCGCGCTTGCGCGCCTTCTTCGCGGGCTTGGCGGCCTTGGCCTTTGCGGTCTCGGCGCTGCCGGCGTCGGAGGCCGCGGTGTCGGCGTCGCCGGGGGCGGCGTGCGCGGTGCCCGCGGCCCGGGACGGCGGGGTGTCGGCGCGGCGCGCGCGCGGCGCGCGGGCGCGGGCCTTGGCCGGGGCGGCATCGTCGTCGGTGGCCAGGCCGATGCCCTCCTCGGACAGCTCGCGCAGGATGGAACGGCCCTGTGCGGGGCTGATGCCCGCCGCCGCGAAGGCACGGCGCACCTCGTCCAGCGAGAGGCGCCCGTGAGCGCGGCCGCGCTCGATCAGGTCGTCGAGCGCTGGGCTCGCCGACTCCACGAGCGGGGTCTCTGCGGCGGTTCGTGGCATGGGGACACCCCCCTCCCTTCCGTGGTGTGGTGCGACGCTCAGATGCACTTGCGGCTGCACGCGCGCAATAGACGGAACGCCGCGGGGGCGCCGTCTGTTCCCGTCGGCCGAGATCAGGCGTCCCGCCGCGGCCGCGGGCACCGGTGCGGCGCGGCCGCGGACGCCCACGTCGCAGGCGGGTCCGGCCCCGGACCGCCCCTCGCCGCCAAGCCGAACCTTACAACGTAAAGGCGCCGGGTTGTGACACTCCTCTCACCAGCCAGTTCACCCACCACCGACCACCGAGACGCACCGACGGGCATCGCCCCCGCGGCCGCCTCGCGGGTCAGGAGACGGCGCCGCGGAGGGCCTGGCGGTCGGGCTTGCCGGACGGCAGCAGCGGGATCGCCTCCACCAGCTCCAGCTCGCGCGGCGCGGCGGGGGCGGGCATCGCGGCGCGGACCCAGGCGCGCAGGTCGTCCAGGGTGGGCGGCGGCCCGGCGGGCACCACGACCGCGGTGACGCGCTCGCCCCACTCCGGGTCGGGACGGCCCACCACGACCACGTCGCGCACGGCCGGGTGGCGGGCCAGCACGGCGGCGACCTCGCCGGCCACGACCTTCTCCCCGCCGGTGTTGATCACGTCGTCGGCGCGGCCGCGCACGCGCAGCCGCCCGTCCGGCTCCACGACGCCCAGGTCGGGCGCGACGAACCACTCGCCGTCGCGGGCCGCCGCGGTCAGGTCGGGGCGCAGCCGGTAACCGGTGAACAGCACCGGCCCGGCCAGGCGGATGCGCCCGTCGTCGCCGACCGCGACGCGGACGCCGTCGAGGGGAACGCCGTCGTAGACGCACCCGCCGCAGGTCTCGCTCATCCCGTAGGTGGTGACGATCCGCGCGCCGTGCGCGCGGGCCTCGTCGAGCAGGGCGGGGGAGGCGGCCGCGCCGCCCAGCACGATCACGCCGAGCCGCGCCAGGTCGACCCCGGCGTCCAGCAGGCGCCGCAGCTGGGTGGGGACCAGCGCGGTGTGTCGCGCCCGTCCGCCGGCCAGGGCGGCGTCGAACGCGGCCGTGTCGAAGCCCGGCAGGATGACCGGTTCGGTTCCGGCGACCAGGGACCGCACCAGCACTTGGACGCCGGCGATGTGGCTGGTGGGCAGGCAGCACAGCCAGCGGTCGCCGGGGCGGGCGCCGATGCGGGCCAGGGAGGCGGCGGCCGAGTGCCGCAGCGCCGCCGCGGACAATTCGACGATCTTGGGGGTGCCCGTGGACCCCGACGTGGCGATCAGCACGGCGGTGCCGTCGGCGACCGGGACCGGCGCCGGGTGCTCGCCGCGGCGCGGACGCAGCCCGTCGGCGGTCTCGACGGCGTGCGGGGCCAGCGCGTCCAGCAGTGTGCGCAGCGCGGGGGCCGGAAGGTCGGGCGACAGCGGGCAGATCGCCGGGCCGGTGCCGTCCAGCGCCGCGGCCAACGCCTGGAACAGCCGCTCGCCCGGCGGGAGCAGCACCGCGTGCACCGGCCGCTCACCGGCGCGGTCACCTGCGGGGACGGGCGGGGCGGGCGGTGTGCTGTCCATGACGCGGCCAGCCTAGAGCACCCCGCTGAACACGTTCGAATCGGCGGGGCGGTTGAATGGGGGCGCAACGCATCCGCACGCCGATGAGGAAGAGGGCACATGCCAGAGGCTGGCAAGGTATCCGAGCTGTTCGACCCGGACGCCTGGAAGCCGGTGGAGGGCTTCGATTTCACCGACATCACCTACCACCGGGCCGTCGACCAGGGGACGGTGCGGATCGCGTTCAACCGTCCCGAGGTGCGCAACGCGTTCCGCCCGCACACCGTCGACGAGCTGTACCGGGCGCTGGACCACGCCCGCATGTCCAGCGACGTGGGGTGCGTGCTGCTGACCGGCAACGGCCCGTCGCCGCGCGACGGCGGCTGGGCGTTCTGCTCCGGCGGCGACCAGCGCATCCGCGGCCGCGACGGCTACCGGTACGCGTCGGGGGAGACCGCCGACACGATCGACCCGGCCCGCGCCGGGCGGCTGCACATCCTCGAATGCCAGCGGCTGATCCGGTTCATGCCCAAGGTGGTGATCTGCGTGGTGCCGGGCTGGGCGGCCGGCGGCGGGCACAGCCTGCACGTGGTGTGCGACCTGACCCTGGCCAGCCGCGAGCACGCCCGGTTCAAGCAGACCGACGCCGATGTCGCCAGCTTCGACGGCGGCTTCGGATCGGCGTACCTGGCGCGGCAGGTGGGGCAGAAGTTCGCCCGCGAGATCTTCTTCCTGGGCGAGACCTACGACGCCGAGACCGCGCACCGGATGGGCATGGTGAACGCGGTGGTGCCGCACGCCGAGCTGGAGAAGACGGCGCTGGAGTGGGCGCGGAAGGTCAACGGCAAGAGCCCGACGGCTCAGCGGATGCTCAAGTACGCCTTCAACCTGATCGACGACGGGCTGGTGGGGCAGCAGCTGTTCGCCGGGGAGGCGACGCGCCTGGCCTACGGTACCGAGGAGGCGGTCGAGGGCCGCGACGCGTTCCTTGAGAAGCGCACCCCCGATTGGTCGCGTTTCCCGTGGTACTACTAAAGGCTCCAGCTGTAGGGCAGGGGGTCGGATTTCGGTGCGAGTGTATGCCATCCCGATGCGCACGCGGTTTCGCGGCATTACGCGGCGGGAGGGCGTGCTCGTCGAGGGTCCGGCCGGGTGGGGCGAGTTCTCACCGTTCGCCGAGTACGGTCCGACCGAGTGCGCCCGTTGGCTCGCGGCGGCGCGGGAGGCGGCGTTCGAAGGATGGCCGGCGCCGGTGCGCGACCGGATCCCGGTGAACGTGACGGTTCCCGCGGTGGAGCCGGGGCGGGCGCATGAGATCGTCCGCGCGTCCGGGTGCCGGACGGCGAAGGTGAAGGTGGCCGAGCCGGGCCAGAGCGAAGACGACGACCTGGCCCGTGTGGAGGCGGTGCGCGACGCGCTGGGCCCGTCCGGACGGGTGCGGGTGGACGTCAACGGCGCGTGGGACGTCGACACCGCGGCGCGGATGATCCGGCGGCTGGACCGGTTCGACCTGGAGTACGTCGAGCAGCCGTGCGCGACGCTGGAGGAGCTGGCGCGAGTACGGCGATTGGTGGACGTGCCGGTGGCGGCCGACGAGTCGATCCGCCGGGCCGAGGACCCGCTCAAGGTCCGCGCCGCCGAGGCGGCGGACGTGGCGGTGCTGAAGGTGCAGCCGCTGGGCGGGGTCCGCGCGGCGCTGCGGGTGGCGGAGGCGTGCGGCCTGCCGGTGGTGGTGTCCAGCGCGGTGGAGACGTCGGTCGGCCTGGCCGCGGGCGTGGCGTTGGCGGCGGCGCTGCCGGAGCTTCCGTACGCGTGCGGGCTGGCGACGCTGTCGCTGCTGGAAGGCGATGTGGTGGACGAGCCGTTGACGCCGGTGGACGGCGCGATCGACGTGCGGCGTCCGCGCGTGCGGGAGGCGGCGCTGGCACGCTACGAGGCCGACGCCGCGACGGCGGACCGCTGGCGTGCGCGGGCCGCCGAGGCGCAGGAGGTGCTGGGCGGGGACCCGGCGATCGGGGTGGTGCGCTGATGAATCCGGCGACCGCGCTGGCCACGGTGCTGGTCGACGAGCTGGTGCGGTGCGGCATGACCGACGCGGTGCTGGCGCCGGGGTCGCGGTCGGCGCCGCTGGCGCTGGCGTTGCACGAGGCGGCGGTGGCGGGCCGCCTGCGGCTGCACGTGCGGATCGACGAGCGGTCGGCGTCGTTCCTGGCGCTGGGACTGGCCAAAAGATCGGGGCGTCCGGCGGCCGTGGTGTGCACGTCCGGGACGGCCGCGGCCAACTTCCACCCGGCGGTCATCGAGGCGCACCAGGCGGGCGTGCCGATGATCGTGCTGACCGCCGACCGTCCGCCGGAGCTGCGCGACACCGGCGCCAACCAGACCATCGACCAGATCAAGCTGTACGGGACGGCCGCCCGGTGGAGCTTCGAGCTGGGCGTGCCGGAGAACCGCCCCGGGATGGTGGCGTACTGGCGGTCGGTGACCAGCCGGGCGTGGGGCCTGGCGCAGGCGCCGCACCCGGGCCCGGTGCACGTGAACGTGGCGTTCCGCGAGCCGCTGATCCCCGACGGCGACGACTCGTGGTGCGAGCCGCTGGACGGCGACGCCACCGGGGCGTGGACGAAGGTGCGCGCGTCCACGCCGGGCTCGGTGCTGCACGTGCCGCCGACGCGGCGCGGCGTGCTGGTGGTCGGCGACGGCGCGGTGAACGTCAAACGGTACGTGGCGGCCGCGTCCATGGCGGGGTGGCCGGTGCTGTCGGAGCCCAGCGGCAACGCCCGCTACGGTGACAACGCGATGTCGGCGCACCACTTCCTGCTCGGGGTGCCGGAGTTCGTGGAGCGGCACCGCCCGGACGTGGTGGTGACGCTGGGCAAGCCGAGCCTGTCGCGTCCGCTGCTGTCGCTGCTGCGCCGCGCCGAGGAGCACATCGTGCTGGCGCCGGACCTGTCGCGGTGGCCGGACCCGGTGCGGTCGGCCACGCAGGTGGCGCAGGACGTGGAGATCCCGGTGCTGTCGGGGGACGACGGGTGGCTGCGGTCGTGGCGGCGGGCCGACCGGGCGGCCGCGGCGGCCGTGGACGCGGTGCTGGACGACTCGCCGCAGGTGACCGAGCCGCGGCTGGCGCGGGACCTGGTGGCGGCGCTGCCGAGCGGGTCGCTGCTGTTCAGCTCGGCGAGCATGCCGATCCGGGATCTGGACCAGGTGATGCGGCCGCGCCGCGGCGTCCGCGTGCTGTCCAACCGGGGCGCCAGCGGCATCGACGGACTGGTGTCGACGGCGATGGGCGCGGCGTTGGCGCACAGCGGCCGCTCGTACGCGCTGCTGGGGGATCTGGCGTTCCTGCACGACCAGAACGGGCTGATCCTGGGGCCGGACGAGCGTCGTCCCGACCTGGCGATCGTGGTGGTGAACAACCGCGGCGGGGGCATCTTCTCGCTGCTTCCGCAGGCGTCGCTGGACGGGCCGTTCGAGCGGGTGTTCGGCACCCCGCACGGCGTGGACCTGGAGCATGTTGCGGCGGCGCACGGGGTTCCGTACCGGCTGCTGGAGGCGGCGGCCGACCTGCCGAAGGCGATCGCGGGCGACGGGCTGCGGATCGTGGAGGCCCGCACCGACCGGGACGCCAACGCCGCGTTGCACGCCGCGATGCGCAAGGCCGCGCACAAGGCGGTCCTCGACCTGCTGTAAGGCCCGGCCGGCGCGCCACCAACAAGGCGCTCCTTCTCCAGATGACGTGGAGCTCTCTCACCGTGTCTCGAATCCTCCGTGCGCCGCGGGGATCAGCGTGTGACCTGCAGCTTTCTTTGCTTCGGGAGAGAAGTACCCGGGCGGAAATTCTGTTGGGCGGGTGGCGCCGTGTCCCCTAGGATCGCCGGCATGGCAGCTATGACCTGCTTCGACGGCGCCCTTGTCCGCGGCGCCGTCATGTACTGGCGGCCGCGTGAGGGGCGTCCGGCTCTGGACCTGCCGGGCCGTCGCGCCGCCGCTTGATCTGACACCTGATTCTCTTCCGCGCGCCGATCCGCGTTCTCGGCGGCGCGCCGCACCGTGTGTTCTGATGCCGTCGCGTGCCGCGCGACTGGCTCTACGTGCGGTGCCGCACCGTGGTGTCTCCGCGCCTGCGCGTTTCTTCGTGGTGTCCGGATGTCCAGGGCCGGGACCGGCCTGTTGTCGACCCATCCGGACGGGCCTGTGCGCCCGTCCCGTCTGGCCGGTCGCGCCCCGCCCTCGCGTTCGCGCCGTCGGTGACGGCGTCCTGCGCGGCCTGGCTGCGGCGTGTCCGGCCGCGGAGGACATCCACGATGAACCGAGACTCCACGCCACGCGCCTCTGCCGACTCGGCGGGTCCGCGCCGCCAGGGACCGCGGACCGCACGCGACCGCGCCCGCCGCATTCTGGGCCAGAACTTCCTGGCCCACCCGCACGCCATCGACCGGCTTGTGCGAGCCGTGGGCGCCCGTCCCCGTGACCTGGTGGTCGAGGTCGGCGCGGGGGACGGGCGGCTGACCGCCGCGCTGGCCGCGTGCGGGACCCATGTCATCGCCTACGAGATCGACCCGGTGCTGGCCGGACGGCTGCGTGAACGGTGCGCCGACCTGCCCAACGTGCGGTGCGTGCGCGGCGACTTCCTGCGGGCGCGTCCACCGCGCGGCCCGTTCGCCGTGGCGGGCAACATCCCGTATTCGGTGACATCTCCGATCGTCCGGTGGTGTCTGCGCGCACCGGGCCTGACATCGGCGACGCTGCTGACCCAGCTGGAGTACGCGCGCAAGCGCACGGGTGACTACGGCCGCTGGAGCCTGGTGACCGTGCAGTCGTGGCCGCTGTTCGAGTGGCGGCTGGGGGAGCGGTTCGGCCGCGAGCTGTTCCGCCCGGTGCCGCGGGTCGACTCGGCGATCCTGCGGTTGGAGCGCCGCGCGCGGCCGCTGCTGCCGGCGTCGGCGCTAGCCGACTACCGGCGGTGCGTGGCACTCGGCTTCTCGGGGGTGGGCGGCACGCTGCGGGCCTCGCTGCAGCGCGAGCATCCGCGGGGGAGGGTGGACGCGGCGTTGCGCGCTGCAGGGGTGGAGCGGCACACGGTGGTGGCGTTCGTGCACCCGGACCAGTGGGTCCGCCTGTTCCGCGTGCTGCACGGGCTGCCGCCCGTCCGCGACGGGGACGGCGCTTCCGCCGCTACCCGCTCCACCTGAACCTTACATTGTCAAGGTGCGGGGTAAGAGGCACCCACACTCAAACACCTCCTACCGACCACTACACCAACAACACAGCCGCTAGGGCAGGCCGCTTTCGCGGAGTGTGATGTTGAGGCGACCGTGGGTGAGACCTATGTCGCTCGGCCCCGTCCCGGGGAGGATCTTGGTGATGCCGTGGTAGACCATGCGGGAGGGTCCGCCGAACACCAGCAGGTCACCGGATTCCAACGGCAGGTCCTGCCAGGGGCGGCCGCGGCCGCGGGTGTTGCCGAGGCGGAAGATTCCGGTGTCGCCCAGGCTCAGCGAGACCACGGGGGCGGGGCTGCGTTCGTCGCGGTCCTGGTGCAGCCCCATCGAGGCCGCCGCGTCGTAGAAGTTGACCAGCGCCACGTCGGGCCGGTACCCGCCGTGGTCGCCGTAGGCGTCGGCGACGGCGCGGCGGCCGAGGTCGGCCAGCCAGTCGGGGAACGGCTTGACCCGTTCGCCGTCGACATGGCGCACGTAGCGGTACGGCTCCCAGTGCCATCCCAGGCACACCGTCCGCACCGACATGACGCCGCCGCCGGGCATGCGGATGCGCCGCATCCCGGCCGGGGGACGCGCCCACTGGCGGCAGGCCTCGACCAGTTCCCGCTGCTGCGCGGTGTCGAGCCAGCCGGGCAGGTGCACCACGCCGGGGGCGGGTTCGGTCCGAGGGCGCGGGATCAACGCGTCCATGGCCTTCACCGTACGCGGCTGGGGCAGGTCATATGCCTTGGGTGCCTGCGCAGGTCGCCCATTGGCGGGCGGTGAGGCGGTACAGGACGTGGCGGCGCAGCGGGTGCCCGGCGGGCAGGGCGGGGTGGTCGAAGTCGTCGCGGGGGTCGCGGGTCATGCCGAGGCGGCGCATGACGGCTTGGGAGCGCTGGTTGGGGACGGCGGTGAACGACACGATCTCGCTCAGGCCGGCGGCGGTGAAGCCGTGGGCGAGGGCGCTCCGGGCGGCCTCGGTGGCGTAGCCGCGGCCCCAGGCGTGGCGGGCCAGCCGCCAGCCGATCTCGACGGCTGGGGTGAAGTGGGCGTGGAAGTCGGCCGTCGACAGGCCGGTGAAGCCGAGGAACGCGCCGGTGGCGGTGTGCTCGATCGCCCACAGGCCGAAGCCGTGCCGGTCGAAGTGGGTTTCGATGCGGTCGATGAGGGCGTCGCTCTCGGCTCGGGTCAGAGCGGCGGGGAAGTACCGCATGACCTGCGGATCGGCGTTGAGGTCCGCGAAGGCGGGGCGGTCGCTGTCGCGCCAGCGTCGCAGCCGCAGCCGTGGGGTGGTCAGTTCCGGTGCGCTGCTCACGCGGGTGGAGCCTACCTGCGCGGCGGGGGAGGGGAGGGCGTTGCCGCCGGAGCGTGGCCTGAACGGGCTGCCGGCGCCCAGCACGGTGGATCGCGGCAGATGAGAGGCATGGCATGTCCGCTGGCGGGTAGTGCCGATGCCATCCGGTCACCAATCTCCGGACAAGAATCCGGTCGGCGAACTCGGTCGACAACTGGGTCGACACGATCGTCGTCCGGCGACTCGATGAGGAGCGCTTTCATGAACACCCCCTCGACTCCCGGCGGCGGCCCTGGCGCCCCTGTCGGAGGCACGGCCGGGAAGGCGGCGGACAAGATCAAGGGCACCGCCCGGGACACTGCGGCCCCTACAGGGCAGGCGGCCGGCACCGCACGCGAAACCACCACGGCGACGCAAACGACCGTCCAAGAGTCCGCACATGGGACGGTGCGGGACAGCGCGCGGACCACCGCCAGGGTCGCGGCCGGTGCGGCCGGCACCGCGGCGGGCACCGCACGTCGGGCGGGCAGGCAGGTCGCGCGCGCCACCGAACGCGCCGCCCACGATGTGGCGGCGCTGCCGGGCAGGCTGGCCAAGCTGGTGTCGCTGCAGCGCTTGCTGCGCGCCGCGCCCGTCGTGATCGCGGCCGGTGTCGCGATCGTGATCGGACGCCGTCTGATCCGTAAACGCTGACTCTGCGGCGCTGCTGCGCGGCCCCTTCGTCGGGGGACCGCTTCTTGTGCTGTCTCTCCGTGCGGTCGCCCGCAGTGGGCACGGTGCGGACGACACGTGGTCATCCGGGTGTGGTGGCGGCCTGATCGTCGAGTGATCGGGCGCGGGGGTTCTCGTGGACGCGGTGAAGCGCGGCTGGAAGAGAAATGATTTTGCGGTGCGGTCGTGGGTTTGACCTTGCGGTCGGGGTGGGCGCGAAACCGTGGCGCAACGCAATCAAAAACGCCCGTTTAGCCCGATAAGCGCGGGTAGGTACGTGTTTTGCACCTTCTGACATCCCCGCGAGGAGTGGATGATATGACTGGGCCGATCGCCCAGCAGACTGCGGGCACCGTCCAGCGCGGCGGCTCCAGCGGCCTCGCCGACGTCGTCGACCTGATTCTGGAAAAGGGACTGGTCATCGACGTCTACGCGCGCGTGTCGCTGGTCGGCATCGAGATCCTCACCGTGGACGTGCGGATCGTCGTCGCCAGCGTCGACACCTATCTGCGGTTCGCCGAGGCCGTCAACCGTCTGGACATCGCCCACGACGGCACCGCCAAGGGCATCCCGCAGATGGTCGGCGACATGCAGCAGTCCGGCGCCAAGAAGAAGACCAAGGGCGCCCTGCAGGGCGCCCAGGAACGGCTCCGCGAGAGCTTGGGGGCCGGCGACACCGCGTCGCAGGACGAGGCCGCCGAACCCGAACCCGTCCGCGGCCGCGCCTCCGGGAAGGAGGAGTGATGACCCGACCCGACCTCGCCGCCGACACCGGCACCGCCGCGACCGGCACCCCGCTGTACATCTACGGTGTCACGCGCCGCGACGCGACCCTGCCGCAGGGGCTGCTCGGGTTGGACGACCATCCGGTGACCCTGGTCACCGACGGCGGCTGCGCCGCGGCCGTCAGCCCGCTGCCGCAGGACCGGCCGCTGGGGCGACGCGCCGACTTGATGAGGCACCAGCGGGTGCTGACCGCGCTGGTCGAAGCGGATCTGGCCGTGCTGCCGTTCCGGTTCGGCGCCGCCATGACCGGGCAGGAGGCGGTGGCCAAGGAACTGCTGGCCGCCAACGCCGATCGGTTCGCCCGGGCGCTGGACGGCGTGGACGGGCGCCTGGAGCTGCGGCTGAAGGGCACCTACGTGGAGGACACGGTGCTGCGCGAGGTCATGTCGGACGACCCTGAGGTGGCCGCCCTGGCGCAACGGTTGCGCCAGGCTCCCGCCGACGCCGCCGACGCCCTGTACTACGACCGCGTCCGCCTCGGCGAGCTGATCTCGCAGGCGTTGCAGCGCCGCCGCGAGCACGACGCCCGCGTCCTGCTGGAGCGCGTGGCGCCGGCCGCCGAACGCGTCGTGCCGAAGACGCCCGCACGTGACGAGGACGTCGTCGACGCGGCGTTCCTGGTCGGCCGCGACCGGCGCGGCGACTTCGAGGAGGCGGTGGAACGCCTCGGCGCCGAATACGCCGACCGCATCCGCCTGCGGCTGGTCGGACCGCTGCCGCCCTACGACTTCGTTCCGGACAGCTGACAGGGGGACGTGATGGGTTTGTTCAGCGGACTGGTGACGCTGCCGCTGGCGCCGGTGCGCGGCGTCATCTGGGTCGCCGAGGTCCTCACCGAACACGCCGAGGCGCAGCTGTACGATCCGGCGCGCATCGCCGCCGAGATGCAGGAGATCGCCGACCGGCTGGCCGCCGGGGAGATCGACGAGGACGAGGCCGCCGCCCGCGAGGAGGAGCTGCTGGACCGGCTGCCGCGCACCGGCCCGTCGGCGGAGCCCCAGGCCGGCCCGTCCGCCGATGCCGCGGCGGGGCCCGTGGTCGACGATCCGGTCGGCCCGTACGACGACGGAGCGAGCGGTGGGGCGGCGTCCGGCGGGCCGCCGGATGAGGCGTCGCGGGGGTGAGCGATGACGCGCCGGTCGCCCGCCGACTGCACGGCCGCGCGCCGGGCCGCACGCAGCGCGGTCGGCCATGTCGCCGACATGACCGGCCGCGACGCCGAAGGCGTGGTCGGCGTGCAGCGCCGCGAGGACGGGGGCTGGAGCGTCACCGTGGAGGTCGTGGAGATCCACCGCATCCCCGATTCGGCCGACATCCTCGCCGCCTACCAGGCCGATCTGGACGCCGACGGGCAGTTGGTGGCGTTCCACCGCACCCGCCGCTACACCCGCGGCCACGTCGACCGGCCATGACCCGCGAACTCGACCGCCACGAAGGACGATCCGTTGACTGAGATTCCCTACACCGGCACGGCCCGCGCGCCCGCCCGCGCGACGGGGGAGCGGTCCGGCACCAGCCTGGCCGACCTGCTGGAGCGGATCCTCGACAAGGGCATCGTGATCGTCGGGGACATCCAGGTCAACCTGCTGGACATCGAGCTGCTCACCATCAAGCTGCGGCTGCTGGTCGCGTCCGTGGACCGCGCCAAGGAGATGGGCATCGACTGGTGGGAGCACGACCCGTCGCTGTCCTCGCGCGCCCGCGCCGAGGTCGCCGCCGCCGAGCAGTCCGACCGCGAGGAACAGGACCGGCTCGCCGAAGAGAACCGCATGCTGCGCGAACGTCTGGCGGCGCTGGAAGCCGCGGTCTCGCCGCCCGCCCACCAGATCGCCTCCCAAGCCCACCCCGAGGCCGCCGGACGCCCCGCCGCACGCATGGACGCCTCCACGGGGTCCAACCCCGACACCCGACACTCCGACGACGCCGCCGGCGCCGCAGACCACGACGGGGAGGAGGGGCGATGAACCATCCCATGAGCGACCGCGACCGTCAGCCGCAGACCCGGCAGCCGCCCGTACGCGGCGAGCAGACACCCGGATCGCAGGCGGGCACCGCCGTCTACCTGTACGGCGTGGCGCGCGGCCTGGACACCGCCGTGCTCGGCGGCGTCACCGGCGTGACCTCGGCGCCCGTGCGCGCCGTCCCGGAAGGGGATCTGATCGCCCTGGTCAGCACCGTGGACCTGGCCGACTTCGGTGAGGACGCCCTGCGCGACCACCTGGAAGACCTGGCGTGGCTGGAGGCCGCCGCGCGCGCCCACCACGAGGTCGTCGACCGCGCCGCGCAGGCCGCCCCCACCGCCCCGGTCCGCATCGCCACCCTCTACCGCGACGACGACCGGGTCCGGCAGGTGCTGGCGGACCAGCATGGCGAGTTCACCCGCGTCCTCGACCTGATCAGCGGCCGCACCGAATGGGGCGTGAAGATCTACGTGCACCCCGAGGCGTTCGACGCCGGCGCGGCCTTGCCCGAGCCGCAGCCCGCGGCCGCGCGCGGCAGCGGCGGGCCGGGCGCCTCCTACCTGCGCCGGCGGCAGGCCCAGCGGCGCAGCCGCCAGGAGGCCGACCGCCGCATCAGCGACTACGCCCAGTCGGTCCATGAACGGCTCACCCGGTACGCCCGTGCCTCACGCCGGCACCCCCCGCAGGACCAGCGGCTGTCCGGCCACACCGGTGTGCCCGTGCTGAACATGGCCTACCTGCTCGACGACGAGCACACCAAGGAGTTCCTCGACACCGCGCGCCGCGCCGACGCCGAGCTGACGGGCGTCGACGTCGAGGTCACCGGTCCCTGGCCGCCCTACTCCTTCATCGACACCACCGACACCACCGGCGGGACGGGCGGCGGGCGCCGCGAGGGGGAGGGGAGATGACCGTCGCCGTCGACACCGGGCCGTCCGGGCCGCCGATGGAACGCGTCTCCTTGGTCGACCTGCTGGACCGGCTGCTGGCCGGCGGGGTCGTCCTCACCGGCGACCTGGTCATCTCCATCGCCGAGATCGACCTGGTCGAGGTGTCCCTGCGCGCTTTGATCACCACCGTCCGCGACGAGCTCGCCCCGCACGGCGCGGGCGTCGCCGCGGGGGAGGAGCAGCCGTGACCCGCCGCGAACCGTTCACCGGGGACGTCCACGTCCACGACCCCGCCCCCGGCGGCCTGTTCCCCGACACCCGCGAGAAATCCGCCGGCCGCCGCGACACGGCCGCCCGCCGGGACACCCGCGCGAACGCCTCACCGATGCGGGCGACGCCGATACGGTCCACGCCCGCGTCGTCCCGTGTGCGGCAGCGCCTGGAAACCGACGCCGAACAGGTGGAACGCGACCTGGTCAAGCTCGTGCTCACCCTGGTGGAACTCATCCGCCAGCTCATGGAGCGCCAGGCGCTGCGTCGCGTCGACTCCGGCACCCTCACCGACGACCAGATCGAACGGCTCGGACTGGCCCTCATGCGCCTGGAAGAGGCCATGGAGCGCCTCAAGGACCACTTCGACCTGGAGGACAAGGACCTCAACCTCGACCTCGGCCCCCTCGGGCCCCTGCTTCCCGACGACTGGGACTGAGGCGGACTGCTGCCCGGGCGGGTCGGGGCAGCGCCGCCCCGCGGCCAAGCGGCCCTACCGCCGCCCGCGTCCAGAACCCGAACCGCCGGACGACCGCCGCGACGAGGCCTTGGACACGGCGCCCGACGATCCGCGGGAGGACCGAGAGGACGATCTGCGAGATGCCGCGGACCGCGACGGGCGGGAGCGGGCGGACGCGGTTCCCCTGACGGCGCCGCCGGTCGCGCGGCGCACCGCCTCGGCCAGCTCGCGCTTGCTCATCCTCGACCGCCCGGGAATTCCCAGGTCCCGAGCCATCGCATACAGCTCCTGGCGCCCCACGTCGGCCGCTCCGAGCGTCCCGCCGCGCCTGGAACCCGCGCGCGACCTGACGGTCCTGCCCGCGGGCCTGGTCGCGGGCTTGGCGGCGCGTGCGCGGCGAGGCGAGCGCACGGGTGCGTTGTCGGTACGGCCGCCGACTCCCTGCAGCAGCCGCCCCACCCGGCCGACCTGCTGGACCACGAGCGTCCACGCCACCTGATGCGGCCCGGCCTGGCCGCCGTGACGGCGCCGGGCCGACGCGCGCGCCCGCGACCACATGTCACGGGCCGCCTCGGGCGTGTGCGACACGGCCGAACGCACCTCCCGCAGTCCCGGAATCCCGGGCATCACAGTCCGCCCCCTCTCGAGATCGACTGATGCCCCCTCTACCCTGCGCACCGCCGTCCATGCGCCTGGCCGCGCGACACGGCGGCCGGGCCGGTCCAAGCAACAGCCCCCCCAGGTGTCGGCGCCGCCGGGGCGGCGTTCTCGTGGCGGGCAACGGCGGTGACGCGACGAAACGGCCGCGGCGGCCGGTGGAACGGCCTGATGCGTAGAGAGGACGCGCGGACGGCTTGGGAGTCAGGTCGTGAGACGTTCGGCGTCCCACATGTCCCGGTACGGGCCCGGGCGCGTCAGCAGGTCGTCGTGACGGCCGCGCTGCACCACCCGCCCACGGTCCAGAACGAGCACCTCGTCGGCGTCGCCCAGCGCCGCCAGCCGGTGCGTCACCAGCAGCAAGGTCCCGCCGCCCGGCCAGGTCAGCAGGTCCCGGGTGATCGCGTCGGCGGTCACCGGGTCGAGGCCTTCGGTCGGCTCGTCGAGCACCAGCACCGGCGGGTCGGCCAGCAGCGCCCGCGCCAGCAGCAGCCGCTGCCGCTGCCCGCCCGACAAGCCGACGCCGCCCTCACCGACCCGCGTGTCCCACCCGTCCGGCAGCTCCCGCACCACCTCCAGAAACCGGGCGCGCCGCGCGGCCGCCTCCAGCTGCCGCATCGTGGCGTCCGGACGCGCCATCAGCAGGTTGGCGCGCACCGTCCCGGCGAACACGTGCGCGTCCTGGGTGAGGCCTCGCACCGCCGCCCGCACGTCCTGCTCGGCGTGGGCGGCGAGGTCGCGGCCTGCCAGCTGCACGGTCCCGGCCACCGGTGTCACGTCCCCGGTCACCGCCGCCAGCAGCGTGCTCTTGCCCGCTCCGCTGGCCCCCACGATCGCGACGCGACGGCCTCGCTCCACCCGCACGTCCACGCCGTCCAGCGCCACCCCGCCACCGGCCGCGCCGTCCAGGCCCGCGGCACCCGCCGGCTCGGTGTCCGGCGCGCCGGCCAGGGGATCGAACGCCACCGTCACCCCCAGCAGCTCCACGCTCAACGGCCCCGGCGGCACCTTCGCCGCCGCGGTCGCGCGCGGGGACGGCGGGGGAGCGGCCAGCACCGCCGCCACCCGACGCGCCGCGGCCAGCACCTCGCGCAACCGCTGTGCCGCCGTGGGCAACGGCAGCACCGCCTCCACCGCCACCAGCGCCGTGAGCGCCACCACCGCCACCTGCACCTGGTCGGCGCCCGAACGCGTCGCCTGCCAGGCCACCCCGACGGCCGTCGCCCCCTGCACCGCCAGCCCCGCCGCGGCCACCGCCCCCGCCACGCGCGTGCCGGCGCGCTCGGCCCGCTCCAGGCGCCGCGCCGCCCGCACCGCCCGCGCACCGAAACGGTCCGCGGCCCCGAACACCGCCAGCTCCCCGGCGCCGTCCAGCACGTCCAAAGCCCGCACCGCCAGCTCACGCCGCTGCGCCGCCACCGCCGCGGCCGCACGCGCGCCCGCCGTCCACGCAACCCACGGCAACACCCCGCCCGCCACGGCCAGACCCGCCGCCAGCACCGGCGCCGACGACGGCACCGCCGCCGCGCACACCGCCACGCCGGCGACCGCGCAGACCACGGCGGCCACCGCGGGCAGCACGCACCGCAGCAGCAGGTCCTGCACCGCCTCCACATCGGCGACCAGCCGCGTCAACGCGTCCCCGCCGCGCAACCCGGCCGCGCCCCCGGTCCGGCCGCGGGCCGCCGGGCCGCGCGCGGCCAACGCGTCGAACACCCTGCCGCGCAGTTCCGCCAACGCCCGCAGCGCCACGTCATGACCGGCCAGCCGCTCCAGATACCGCAGCACCCCCTTGGCCAGCGCGAACCCCCGCACCGCCACGATCGCCAGGGACAGCGCCGCCATCGTCGGCTGCTGCGCCGCCCGCGCGATCAGCCAGGCCGCCGCCGCGACCAGCCCCAGCCCGCACAGCTCCGCCGCAACCCCGGCCGTGCCCGCCAGCACGAGCCGGACCGCGTGGGGGCGCACCGCGCCCCACAACCCGCCCAGCACTGTCGGGCCCCGCCGCGCCAGGACGGTCATGCCGCCACCCCGCCGCCGCACCGGCCTCCAGGGCTCTCGTCAAAGCTTCCGCTCGGACGGGCGCCCGTCCCGTCGCCGGGGACCAGACGGCCGTCCACCAGCCGCACCACCCGGTCCGCCACCGACAGCAACGCCGGACGGTGCGCCACCACCACGGCCGACCGCCCCTCCAGCAGCCGCCGCGCCGCATCCACCAGCAGCCGTTCACTGCGCACGTCCAACCGGGCCGTCGGCTCGTCCAGCAGCATCACCGGCGCATCCGTCGCATACGCCCGCGCGATCGCCAGCCGCTGCCGCTGCCCCGCCGACAGCCCCGCACCGCCGTCACCCAGCACCGTTGCGTACCCGTCCGGCAGCTCCTCGATGAACTCCTCGGCCGCCGCCGCGCGCGCCGCCTGCCGGACCCGCTCGTCCCCGGCGTCCGGCGCGCCCAGGCGGATGTTGTCGGCCACCGACGCGGCGAACAGGTGCGGACGCTGCGGCACCCACCCCAGCCGCGCCCGCCACGCGGCCATGTCCAGCTCGCCCAGCTCCACACCGTCCACCAGGACGCGACCCGACTCCGGCGTCACCAGCCCGGCCAGCACCAGCAGCAGCGTGGACTTGCCCGCACCCGACGGTCCCGTCACCGCGACCCGCTCACCCGGCGCCACCCGCAACGACACCTTCTCCAGCGCCGGACGGTCCGCCCCCGGATACCGCACCGTCACGTCCTCCAGCACGATCTCCGGAGGCCCCTCGGCGGCGACGACCCGGCCGCCGCCCGTCGGCGCGGCGGGGGAGTCCAGCACCGCGAACACCTCGCCGGCCACCGCGACGCCCTCCGCACTGGCGTGGAACCGCGACCCCAACGCCCGCAACGGCGCGTACACCTCCGGCGCGAGCAGCAGCACCAGCAGCCCCGCCGCCAACTCCATCCGGCCGTCCAGCAGCCGCAACCCCACCGGCACCGCCACCAACGCGACCGACAGCGCGCACACCAGCTCCACCACCAGCGACGACAGGAACGCCACCCGCAACGCGCCCACCGTCGCCCGCCGATGCTCGTCGGCCAGCCGCCGCACCACCGCCGACTGGTGGCCCGTCCGCCCGAACGCCCGCAACGTCGCCAGCCCCGCCACCACGTCGCGGAAATGCCCGCCCAACCGGCGCAACAGCTCCCACTGCCGGCCCGTCCACTCCGCGGTGCGCAACCCGACCAGCGCCCCGAACACCGGCACCAGCGGCACCGTCACCGCCACCACCACGGCCGACGCCCAATCGGCCGCCACCAGCCCCGCCAACACCACCGGAGGAACCACGCACGCCGCCACCAACTGCGGCACATATCCGGCGAAGAACGGATCGACCGCGTCCAAACCCCGGGTCAGCAGCGTCACGCGGCCTCCACCGGACCCACCGGCCGACCCGCCACCAGCGGCCCCGGGAGCGCCGGCCCGAGCCAGCACCGCCTCCCGCAGCCGCGCCTTCACCCCTGCCGCGGCCCGCCCCGCCACACCCGACCCCGCCCACGCCAGCACCGCACGCCCCGCAACGGCCGCCGCCACCACCGGCAGCAGCCGCGCATCCAACCCCGCCACCGCACGCGCCAACGCATCCGCCTGCACCACCACCAGCACCGCCTGCGCCAACGCCACCGCGACCAGCAGCACCAGCACCCGCCGCGGCAACCACCGCACCAGACGCCGCTCCACCGCCTTCACCCCGGCACCCCCGACCGGCGTCACAGGTAGCCGGGGGACTCGGCCCGGCCCCGGAACGTCCACCACACCAGCGCCTGCGCCGCCGCCAGCAGCGGCACCATCAGCACGCACATCACCGCCGTCACCGCCAACGCCTCCGGCGACGACACGACCTGCGACCACGGCAACCGCGCCCCCGCCGCCACCGGCAGCGCCGCCAGCGCCGCACCCGACACCCAGTACCGTCCCGGCACCCGCCGCGCCCGCTCCGCCAAGCCGCTCGCCAGCCGCCACCGCGCGAACCCGGCCCCATGCGCCGCGAACACCAACGCCAACGGCAGCCCCAGCACCGTCCCGGCGTTCACCCCGTCCTCCACCCGGCTCCCGCCGACCAGCACCGTGCCGAGCACCGCCCCCCACGACAACGCCAGCGCCCAACTGCCCGCCACGATCGCGCCGTCACACACCGCACGCCACGCCGCCGCGTCCACACGGCCCCGCAGCCACAACCCGGCGTCCCGCACGACCCACCCGGCCACCAACGCCACGAACACCGGGAACAAACCGCTCAGCAGCGCATGCTCCAACCCCGGAAACGCACCCGCCACCACACCGGCGACCGCCACCAGCCACACCTCGTTCGCCAGGAAGAACGGCGCGAACGCCGCGATCACCAGGCGCCGCTCCCGCCCGTCACGCCCCAGCACCGGCAGCAGCATCCCCATGCCGATGTCCGCCCCCGCCAACACCAGATAACCGGCGGTCAACACCGCCAGCACCACCAACGCCAACGTCTGCATTCGCACTCCTCACCCCACCGGCCCACCGACCGGGGAACCTCGCTCATCCGGCACCGGCCACCACCCGAACGGCGCCGCCCCTCCAGCAGCCGACTGCGCCGCACCCCACCCGATCCCAGCCGCACCGCAGACGCCGGGCTCAAAACGTCGGCGTCAGCGCCGGCCGCTCCGGCTCAGGCGCGCCCGGCGCCCCCAGCCGCACCGCCTCCGGCCCCCGCCGCGCGAACCGCGCCAACAGCCACACGTTCACCACCACCAGGGCCGCGAACAGCACCGTGAACACCGTGAACGACACCGCCACCGCGCCCGCGCCCACATCCGACAACGCGTCCTCGGTCTTCAGCACCCCGTACACCATCCACGGCTGCCGGCCGACCTCGCGGAACACCCACCCCGAGATCATCGCCACGTAGGGGAGCGGCAACGCCGCCATCATCAGCACGTGGAACACCCGGCCCCGCTCCAACCACCGACCGAACGGCAGCTTCACCAACATCGCGAACGCCAGGAAGAACATCAGCGACCACGCCACCTCCATCAGGACCTCGCCCGCCGTCGCCAGCCCCGGCGGCGTGTAATCACCCGGACCGAACCGCGCCTCGAACTGCGCCACCTGCGCCGCCGACTCCTGCGCCCCCGGATGCTTGGTCGGCTGAATGTAGGCGTACTGCATCCCCCCGAACGCCGCCACCGGCATCACCGACACGACCACCGCCACAAGCCCGGTGCGCATCGACCGGCGGAACAGGTCCGCCTCCGCCGTCCGGCGGAACAGGTGATAGCCGCTGACCGCCGCCATGAAGAACCCCGCCGTCAGCAGCCCGCCGAACACCACATGCCCGAACGCCAGCAGCGCCGTCGGATTCGTCAGCAACGCCCCCAGGTCCGTCAGCCGCGCCTGCCCGTCCACCATCGTGAAGCCCACCGGCCGCTGCAGGAACCCGTTGGCCACCAAGATGAAGTACGCCGAGAAGTACGCCGTGGCCGCCACCACCCAGATCAACCCCAGGTGGACCCACCGGTTCAACCGGTCCCACCCGAAGATCCACAGACCCAGGAACGTCGACTCGACGAAGAACGCCACCACGGTCTCCATCGCCAGCGGCGCCCCGATCACCTCGCCGACGACCCGCGACATGCCGCTCCAGTTCAACCCGAACTGGAACTCCATCACCAGCCCCGTGACGATCCCCACCGCGTAGTTGATCACATACAGCTGGCCCCAGAACCGCGTCATCCGCTCGGCCACCGCGCTGCCCGACAGCGTCGCCCGCGTCTGCGTCAACGCCACCAGCGTCGCCAGCCCCAACGTCAACGCCACGAACAGGAAATGCGTGCCGGCCGTCAACGCGAACTGCACGCGCGCCAGCATCAACGGATCGTCCACCGCAGGCCCTCCACCGCACACCCGAACAACACGCCCCAGATGATCGACGGCCTGGCCCACCCGGCGAATCCGGCCAGAGCCGACACCCTGCCTGCACCTTTCGCGCATCCGCCTACAGCGGCATACATCCGGAGATGTACGACCAGCGCCCCGCCCTCCCCACCACGCACGACCCGCGGACGGCGCTCCACCCCGACCCCACCGCCGCATCAACAGACGCCAAGGCGCGCGCCCGAAGCGCAACACCCCAGCTCCACACGCCATCACCGCAGGCCGACGGCACCCGCCGCCCAGACCGCCAGCCCCTCAGGGGAACCCTGAGCACACCTCAGGGTCACCTCGACCAGCACCGATCAAGACAGCCACGGCCCCGCTCGAGGGCAACAAGCAGTGCGAACGACCGACTCGCCGAATGCCGGGGGAGTGCCGGCCGCCGTCGAAGCCGCAGCGGCGCTCCCACGCGCCGCGCCCGGACGGCCGGCTGATCGACCATCTGCGCCAGCCGAGGCCGCCGCCACATCCCAAGGCGAGGACGTCATGAACCGCTGCAACCCGCGGTGATCGATGCCCAGCCGCTCGGCCATCGGCTGCATCGACGTGCGCCGCCCGTCCAGCAGCAGCCCCCGCACCTACAGCTCGCCCGTAGCGTGCTCGTCCGACCGCGGCACACCCGCGAACACCTCAGCGGCGAACTCCTCCAACCGCGACCGGGCCGCGGCGATTCGGGGACGTCCCGGCCCGTCGTCGGATTGCGGGTGAGCCCACGGAGACGCAAGTCAACGGCCGAGCGGCAACGGCGAGTCATACCCCAGCCGGCACGTTCACAGGTGTGCGGATCCGCCTGCGGCTGCTGGGGCCATCGGCCTGCTGATTCACCGCGGACTGACAGTGAACGGCCGCATCATCTCGTTGTCCTCGTGTTCCAACATGTGGCAGTGCCACACGTACTGGCCCGCATGACTGAATCGCACCTTCACACGAGTGATCGCCTTCGGATACACCAGCACCGTGTCCTTGAAGCCGCGCTCCCACACCTCCGGCGGACGAGGCAACTCCCCGAAACGCCTGCGGTCGACGACCTGGAACTGGACCTCGTGGACGTGAATCGGATGGGCGTCCACCGTGAAGTTCCACAGCTCCCATATCTCGGTCGATTCGAGCGTGGGATTTTCCGTGACGGGCGCGTCCCATCCCAACGGATCCGGCCTGCCGACGGACTCCACGGTGCCCAGGAGCGTGACGCGAGGGCCGACACCCGGCAGGCGGAGGGAGTCCGCCTCGTTGAGGGACAACCGCCGCGCGCGGAACGCCCCGCCCAAGGGCTTGAACGAGGGCAGCGTGAGCTGGGACGGGGGAGTGGACCGGTCTGGCGCGGTCAACGGCCTCACCACGAATTTCATGACCTGACCAGTGGTCTTCGGATCCGCCGGCGAGAAATCGGCGCCCACCCTGCCGCCCTGGAACGGATCGTCGGGCCCCTCGTTGATCAGATACAGCTCGGCACCGGTCGGCAGCCCCGTGAAGTCGACGACGACGTCGACGCGTTCCGCCGGAGCGACAAGCAGTTGACCGAGCTCGACGGGGGCCTGCAAGAAGCCCCCATCGCTGCCGATCTGCCACAGTGTCAGCGCGGGGGACGCAGGCCTGCGCGCCAGCGGGTCGGCGACGACCTTCAGGATCAAGGTGCGTGAATTGCAGCCGTTGAGGAACCGGAACCGGTAGCGGCGCGGCTCGACCGGCAGCACCGGCCAGGTGCGGCCGTTGGCCAGCATGGTGTCGCCGAAGAACTCCGGGTTCCAGATCGGCGGTATGTCGCTGGCGGGGATGTATGGCCCCTTGAATCCGTCGAAACGTGCCCGGCTCGCCGGATACAACAGGCTGCCGTCGGCATGGAACGACCGGTCCTGGATCACCACGGGGATCTCGTAGTACCGGGCACCGGGCGGGTCTCCCATTCTGGGGGCAGGCCCGGGAAGCGCGTCCCCCTCCACGTCCGACGGCCCACCGCGCATGAGGTAGAAGCCCGCGAGACCGGCGTACACGTTGAGGCGCGTGATGCCCAGGCAGTGGTCGTGGTACCACAGCGTGGAGGCCCGGCCTTCATTGGCGTACTGGAATACCGCGTCCCCGGGGCCCCAGCGCGCATCCGACAGCGCTTCCGCTTTGATTCTGAACTTGTCGTAGAAGGAACCGGTCCGCGCGTAGGAGGCGGGGACGTCGCGGGCGTCGGGCAGGTACCACGCCTCGGGGTAGCCGTCGCTTTCCTCAGTGTTCAGCCCTCCGTGCAGGTGGGTCACGATCGGCACCGGCCCCGTGTACGGCCCGGGCGTCGAGGTGAACTCGGGACGTGAGTCCCGCCCCAAGCGTCCTCCCGGCGGGTTCGCCCAGTGCAGCGTGGGGTCCACCGGCAGCAGGTGCGGAAGGTACCTGCCTTCGGCGTCCAGCAGTTCGTTGACCCATCTCACCCGGACAGGCCGATCGACCTTCGCCTCGATGGTGAAGGCGGGGTAGTGGAAGGTGCCCGGATGGCGCGCAGACCCGTACCCCCACACGGTCGTGGCCGGACTGCCAGGGGGGAGCACCTGCTGTCTGAACTGCCGGACGCCGATCGTGTAGAAGTCCAGGTCGGTGTGCGCGTCCCGTGGGTCCTGCGGCATCACCGGCGGTATCGGCAGCCTGGCCGCGTACTTCCTGATCGCAGCAGGATCAAGCCGGCCGCCGCTGCCGGCCCTCATCCCGCTCCGCGGAGCCGTGCGGGAGGGCAGCAACACGCTGATCCCTCCCACCGCGCCGGCCTGCAGCATGCGTCGCCTGCTGATCGGCTTCTCACTCATGCGGCCCCCAAGAAACCTGCGTGAGCAGACCGCGTACCCGCCTGTGGCCAGAGGATGCTGCACCACTCCGCCGACAGCCGATCCCGAGCTCATAAGGCTCCAGGCCGTCAGCGGCACCAGAGCCGTCAGGGGGAGTGTTGTTGCGGCACCTGCCGTGCTCGGGGGCCGAAGCCAAGCCGGTCGGCGGAAGAAATTCGGAAAGGCGGCGGCCCGGCTTCGGCGGCGCCGTAGTCCATCAGCGTCGACGCGAGGGCGTGCATGGACGGTGCCTCACGCTCGTCGGGGAGGGGCGCCTGCGGCCTCAGGGGCGGCTCGAGAAGGTTCTACTTAACATAATGTCCATTATCGACCATGTGGCGAGGCGACTGGGGAGGGGTGCGCATCGGGCGGAACGCGCGGTTCGTCGGCTGTTGGCGGATCGAGCGCCCCGGGCGCGGCTGTGCGTGCGAGCGGGTGTCAGGCGTCGCTGCGGATCGGTTGCAGGGCGCGGATGTAGTCGACCAGCCGCACGCCGATGTCGAACGGCACGTCCGGCCCGTCCAGGTCAGGGTCCAGCCAGGTCTCCGAGATGCGCCGCCATGCAGTGCGGCCCAGGAACACCCCGGCGACGGCCTCGTCGCCCAAGACGGGCCGCCACACGATTCCCGGGCGCGCAGGCCGTCCAGCAGCGCCTGGTTGTCGGCCTCGCGCGGATGCTCGGCGTGCCAGCCGATCTCCAGAGCCCTCACGCGGGCGTCGGGGACGATGTCCGCGGCGATGATCTGCGCCTCGTAGTGCTCCCTGGGCGGCGCGGCGTCGCCGTACCAGACTTTGACGCCGCCTGGCCGCACGCGCACGCGCAGCTCGCCGGCCCCAGGGCCGGCCGGCCTGGGCGCCGATCCCCTGATCACCTCGGCGACCTGGTCGAACAGCATCGAATCGGTCATCACGCCGCACCTCCCCCGGGTCCGTGAGCGGCGCCACCGGGCGGTGGGCCGCGGCGCGGGCGTCCATGATGGCATCCGGGTCCGACAGGATGATCAAACCGAACAGAATCCTACTTCTGTGTTGTTTGTGGCGTTTTGTCGTGTTTGCGGGTGGTGGGGTTCTGTCCGTGGCGGGCGGTACCGTGCCGGGATGTGCGTCCCCGTGATGTCGAGCGTGTCACCGTCGCCGAGGCCGTCGACCGGTACGCCGAGATGGTCCGCGCCAAGGCGGTCACCGGCGCGTTGGCGCCCGGCAGCGCCGAGGTGTACGTGCGCGACGTGCACACTTTCGCCGAGCTGGCCGGGCCGGAGCGGGTGCTGGACGACCTGACCGGCGAGGACATCGATCAGGTGCTCCTTGCGTTCGCGCGCAAGCCCGATGGGCGCCGCCGCTCCTCCCCCTCCCCCGACGAGGGCCGCCGGGCGGGTGCGGCCCCGACGCAGAGCGCGGCGTCGCAGGCGCGGTTCCGCCGGTCGGTGGCGGCGTTGTTCCGTCACGCCGTGCTCGCCGGGTGGGTGCATCTGGACCCGATGTCGGCGGCGACGGTGCGTCCGCGGCAGCGGGGCGGGCTGCGCGCCGAGCGGCGCGCGCTCACCGCCGAGCAGGCCGAAGGGCTGCTGGGGGCGGCGCGGCGGCTGGCCGAGGAGCCCGCCGAGCCGGGGCGGCGCCGTGACCAGCGGGTGCAGTTGCGGGACGGGCTGATCGTGCTGCTGCTGGCGGCGGTGGGGCCGCGGGTGTCGGAGCTGGTCCGCGCGGATGTGGACGACTTCTTCGTCAACGACGGGGTGCGGTACTGGCGGGTGTTCGGCAAGGGCGGCCGCACCCGGGACGTGCCGTTGCCGCGTCCGGTGGCCGAGGTCTTGGACGCGTATCTGACCGAGGGGCGTCCGCTGCTGGACCGCGGTCGCGAGCCCAAGGCGCTGCTGTTGTCGTGGCGGGGGCGGCGTCTGGCGCGGGGCGACGTGCAGGCCGTGATCGACCGGGTGGCGGCGCGGGTGGATCCGGAGCGGCGCCGTGCCGTCACGCCGCACGGGTTGCGGCACACCACGGCGACGCATCTGCTGGCGGCCGCGACCGACATGGACGCGGTGCGGCGTGTGCTGGGCCATGCGGACCTGTCGACGCTGGGGCGTTACCGTGACGAGCTGCCCGGGGAGCTGGAGGCGGCGATGCGGGTGCATCCGCTGCTGGCCCGGCTCGATCGGCGTCCCGTCGACCAGGAGCGGTGATCCCCCCTCCCCCGCCTGCCTGAGGCGTCAAGGCAGGCGTAGGACAGGACGGCTGAAGATCCGAGTCGACGACGAGGCGGCGGTCACGACCTGACGGCGTGATGCTCGGGTGCCCGGGGACAGTGAGGCGGGGTCTCGGGCAGTGGCCGGTCAGCGTGACGGCCCGTCGTGTGAGCGGACGGGTCTTCCACTCCCCTGGTGCGGCGCGGTGGCCCCATTCGTCGGTCCTGCTGATCGTTCGAGGGGCGCTCACGGGGCGTCGCCGGTGAGTGCGGTGGCGCCACCGTCCTGTGCGGTGGAGATCCCGTCGGCCACTGTCTGCGGGGTGGGGACTCCCCTTGACGAAGGTGGGGGTGATGGCGGGCGTTCGTCCAATGTCGCCGCAGCTGATCGCTTCATAGCGTCGGGCCGCATGGACGGTGTGACGGACCTGGTGGAGCAGGTGCTGCACGCTGCGGTGACGTCGCCGTGGTTCTATGCGGCGCTGCTCGCGGTGGCGATGATCGACGGGTTCTTCCCGGCGGTGCCGAGCGAAAGCATGGTGATCACGGCGGGGGTGTTCGCGGCGTCGGGCGAGGTGGACCCGGCGGCGGTCATGCTGGCGGCGGCGCTGGGCGCGTTCGCGGGTGACCACGTGTCGTACCTGGTGGGGCGGGTGTGGGGCGGGCGGTTGGTGGGGCGGATGCCGGCGAGGTCGCGGCGGCGCAGGGCGCTGGGGTGGGCGCGTGGGGTGTTGGCGGAGCGGGGCGGGTTGATCCTCGTGGTGGCGCGGTACGTGCCGGGCGGGCGCACGGCGGTGACGATGACGATGGGGTCGGTGCGTTTTCCGGCGCGGTTGTTTTCGCTGTTCGCGGGGGTGGCGGCGGTGAGCTGGGCGGTGTACGGCACGCTGCTGGGGTTGGTGGGCGGCGCGGTGTTCGAGGACGACCCGGTGCGCGGTGTGGCGATGGGGCTGGGGTTGGCGGTGGCGGTCACCGTCGTGGCGGAGGCGGCGCGGTGCCTGCGGAGGCGTCGCGGTCTCCGCGAGGCCGCCGTCGGGCCGGTCGAGGATGCCGCCGGCGGCGTGGCGGCCCGGGCTGCGGAGGTGCCGGAGGGGGCCGCGAGGCGCGAAGCACATCCTTGATCGACAAGGCTGCTTCGGGTGGATGTTTCGACATAATCATGAACGTCGGGTGAACTTCCGCAGAGTGGTGCAGGATCGTCATTCGACGTGGGGTGTCACACAAGCCGCTTCCAAGCGTGAGGGAGAACATGCGCGCGCCTGAGTTCAGCGCCGACCTGTACCGCGAGATCACGGAATTCGCCCATGGGACGCCGTCGTGGGTGCACACGTTCGCCGAGATCGGCACGGACGCGGGCCTGTTGGTGTTCGCCGTGTTGTTCGTGGTGGGCTGGTGGCGGGCCCGTGCCGGCGACGCCCGGGCGATGGGTCTGGCGCTGCTGGCGCCGGTGGCGGTGGTGGCGGCCTATCTGGTCAGCGAGGTGTCCAAGAGCGCGCTGCGGGAGGAGCGGCCCTGCCGGGCGGTGGCGGGGGCGATGAACATCGTGGCGTGCCCGGCGCCGGGCGACTGGTCGTTCCCCAGCAATCACGCCACGATCGCGGCGGCGTCGGCCGCGGTGATCGTGGTGGCGTGGCGGTCGATGGCGGGTGTGGTGCTGCCGTTGGCGGCGCTGATGGCGTTCTCGCGGGTGTTCGTGGGGGTGCACTACCCGCATGACGTGGCCGCGGGGTTCGTGCTGGGGGTCGTGGTGGCGCCGCTGGTGGCGTTGCTGTTGGTGCGGCTGGTGGCGCCGGTGGTGACGGCGCTGCGGGGCGTGGCGGCGGGTGCGGTGCTGTTGGGCGCCGGGGTCCCTACGCGGGCGGCCGGGCAGGCGGCGGGGACGCCGGGCGGTCCGGTCGGTGATCCGGGTGCGGCGCCGACGCTGCCGGACGTGATGGCGGCGGGCGGTCGCCGCGTCGAGCCGCCGCGCTGACGGCCGCCGCGCCGTCCGCGGGGTGGGGCGGTGCACGGCAGGTGATCTTTGAGGTGTGCGGGGCCGTTCTCGCGACGGGCGGGGACGGCCCTTGTGCTGTGCGGGGGGCTGGGGCGGGGTCAGGGGGTGGTGCCGTCGAGGAGTCCGGCTTCGTAGGCGAGGATGGCGGCCTGGACGCGGTTGCGGACCTGCAGGCGGGTCAGGATGGCGCTGACGTACGCCTTGACGGTGCCTTCCACGACGTTGAGGCGGGAGGCGATTTCGGCGTTGGACAGGCCTGCGCCGACCAGTGTCAGCACTTGCCGTTCCCGGGGGGTGAGGGTGTCGACGCGGCGGCGGGCGTGGGCGCCGTGGCCGATGCGGTTGCTGCGCATTTCGGTGATGACGCGGTGGGCGACCTGCGGTGACAGGTAGGCGGCTCCGGCGGCGACGGCCCGCACCCCGGCGATCAGTTCGTGCGGGTCGCCGGATTTGAGGAGGAAGCCGTTGGCTCCGTCGGCCAGGGCGCGGGCGATGTACTCGTCCTCCCCGAACGTCGTGAGGATCACCACGGCGGTGTCGGGTGCGGCGCGGCGCAGCTCGGCGGCCGCGGCGAGGCCGTCGAGGCGGGGCATGCGGATGTCCAGGAGGGCGACGTCGGGGCGGTGGCTGCGGGTCAGTTCGATCGCTTCGCGTCCGTCGCCGGCTTCGGCGACGACCTCGATGGCGGGGTCGGTGGCGGGGTCGGCGGTGAGGATGGCCCGCACCCCGGCGCGGATCATCACCTCGTCGTCGGCGAGCAGTACGCGGATCACCTGGTGTCCTTCCCGGGCGGTGGGCTGGTGTCGCGGGGCGCCGGTCGTCGTGGCGTCGGTGGTGCGGTGGTCGCGTGGCATCGTGCGGTCTGCCGTGCTGGTGCGGTCAGGGTTGGTCGGGCGGGTCGGGGCGGGCGGGGGTGTGCAGGATGTTCTTGGACGACAGGCGTCCGTCGGTGAAGCACAGGCGGTACACGGTGTGCAGGCCGAGGAGGTTGGCGTCGGGCCGGTAGTAGCGGCAGTCCGCGCCTGGCGGCTCGGGGTAGCGGGCGAGGTAGGCGCCGGCGTTGAGGAGTTCTTCGCCGGGCAGTTTCCGCGCTGTGCGGGCTTGGTCGTCGCCGATGCGCAGGGCGGCGAAGTCGGAGGGCGGCAGGACCGAGTTGAGGGTGCGGTAGACGTAGTAGCCGACCATCACGGTCGACAGGGCCGCCAGGAGCGCGGACGGCACGGCGATGGCGTGGACGAGGCTCTGCCGCAGGCGCCGACGCTGGCCGGCCAGGCGGCGCGCCGACTCGGTCTCGGTGGCGGTCGTCGGGTCGGTCGCGGTGTGCGTCGGGGGTGTGGGGGTGGCGGGCAGGTCGGCGGTCACCTTGAATCCGCCGTCGGGGGTGGGGCCGGCGTGCAGGACGCCGCCGGCGAGGCGGACCCGTTCGGTCAGGCCGGTCAGTCCGTGCCCGCCGCCTGTCGGCAGGGGGTGCGGCGTGTCGGTGGGCGGTGCCTGGTTGGTCACGGTGACGGTGACGCCCGCCGGGTGGTGGCGCACCTGGATGCGCACCGGTGCGCCGGGGGCGTGTTTGGCGGCGTTGGTGAGGGCTTCCTGCACCACGCGGTATGCGGCCAGGCGCACCATCGGCGGCAGATCCTCGGCGGTCTTCCCTGCCGTGTCGGCGGTCGGGGGCGGGTCGTGGACGAGATCGACGGACATGCCTGAGGCGCGGGCGCGGTCGGCCAGTTCCGCCGCGGCGCGGTCGATCGGTGCGTCGGGGACGGGCGGGTCGTCTCCCGGTGCGGCGCCGGGCGTGGTGTCCTCGCGGAGGACGCCGATGATCTGGCGGAGGCGTTCGGTGGCCTCGGCCGCGCCGGCGCGCAGTTCGGCGGCGGCGGCGCGGTGGCGTTCGTCGAGGCCGGGCGCGACCTGCAGGGCGCCGGCGCGCAGCGCCAGCAGGGCCAGTTCGTGGCCGAGGGAGTCGTGCATGTCCTGGGCGATGCGGGCGCGTTCGCGGAGCCGTTCGCGTTCGGCGACGATGCGTTGCTCGCGTTCCAGTTGTTCGGCGCGTTCCCATCCGGCGTGCACGAGTTGGCGGTATTGGCGCCAGTAGCGGCCGACAAGCCACGGCAGGACGCCCAGCAGGACCAGCCAGATCGTCAGCGGGAACCAGACGGTGACGTCGATGCCGCGGGCCAGGTTGAGGGCGGCGCCGGCGGCGGCGATGCCGGCGAATCCCCAGAGGACCGGGCGGGCGTGGGCGCGGCGCAGCCCGGTCAGGTAGGCCAGGACGGGGACGGCGAAGGCGAAGTTGCCGTGGACGGCGGTGAGCGCGAGCGCGGTGACCAGTGCCGTCAGCGGCAGGGCGCGGCTGATCGCGACGGCGGCGGCCAGGGCGGCCAGCCCGGCGGCCTCCGACCACCAATGGGGGTGGTCGACGCTCGGGGGGACGAGGTTGCCGACGATCACCGGGTATGCGAGGGCCGCTCCCATGAGGGCGTCCAGCCATGCCGCGCGTCGCGACGGCCGCGCCAGGAGTCGGGCCGCCGTCTGCCGCCACGCCGGTCGTGTGGGTCGTGCGGGGCGGGGTCGGTGCCGCGTCTCCCCTGCCGTGTCGGTCTTGGGCGCCGGCGTCGGGGATGCGGTGGGGGCGACGGGGCCGGGCCGTGGCATGGCCGGGGACGTCGGGTCGTTCATCCCCTTCACGCTACAAGCCGGTGATGTGCGGGGATACTGACGAAAGTCAACCGTCTTGCCCTCTCCCCCGGCGTTGCGCGCGCCCCGGGGGCGTGCGCGGTGCGGAACGATCACGCTGGGGGCGGTGCTGAACTACGGTTGTGCCGTGCATTCCCCCGGCTGGGTGCGGGGAGGCGCCGGCAACGTGGGCGTGTCTGTGCGCTGCCGTCGCCGTGATCGCCCCGGCGCGGCCGGCGGCGCCCGCCGTGCCGACTCCGTCTTCGGGCGGTGATGTGAAGGAGTTCACGTGATTCGCGTGCTGCTGGCCGACGACCAGACGCTGGTGCGGGCCGGGTTCCGTTCGATCCTGGAAGGCGAGGACGACATCGAGATCGTCGGGGAGGCCGGGGACGGGCGGACCGCCGTCGACCTGGCCGCCCGGCTGCGTCCCCGCGTGGTGCTGATGGACATCCGCATGCCCGTCCTGGACGGTCTGGAGGCCACCAAGCGGATCGTGTCCGACCCGAACCTGTCGGACGTCAAAGTGGTGATCTTGACGACGTTCGACCTGGACGACTACGTCTACGGCGCGATCAAGGCGGGGGCGAGCGGTTTTCTGGTCAAGGACACCGAGCCGCCCGAGCTGATCCACGGTGTGCGGGTGGTGGCGCGGGGGGACGCGCTGCTGGCGCCCGCGGTGACCCGCCGGTTGATCGCCGAGTTCGCCGCCCGGATCACCGAGCCTCCGCCCGCCGTCGAGCTGAACCTGCTCACCGACCGTGAGCGCGAGGTGCTGGAGCTGGTCGCCGCGGGGCTGTCGAACGAGGAGATCGCCGAGCGGCTGGTGCTCAGCCCCGCCACCGCCAAGACCCATGTCAGCCGCATCCTGGCCAAGCTGGGCGCCCGCGACCGGGCGCAGCTGGTCGTGCTGGCCTACGAGAGCGGTCTGATCCGCCCCGGCTGGCTCAGCTGACGCGGACGGGCGCCGGTCGGCGGGTCAGGCGTTCTTGCGGCGGCGGATCGTGTGCCAGGCGGCGCGAAGGCGGCCGTGGACGCGTTGGCTGACGCGGCGCGCCGCCGGGAACTCGGTGCCCAGCAGGCCCAGTCCGGCGAGGATCGCCACCACCCCCGGGCCCGGCAGCACCAGCATCGCCACACCGGCCACGATCAGCGCCACCCCGGCGACGGCGACCGCCGCCTTGCGGGCCAGCCGCACCGCCGGCGCGCGGCGCCGGGAGGCGCCGACCGCCCGGGCCGCCGGCACGGCCCCGCCGTTCCCCTCGGCGCCGTCCCCGGTGCTCTCGGCGGCGAGGTCGGCCTCGGCGTGCATGGCGGTGCGGGTGTCGGCGGCGGTCACATGGGCCTCCTCACTCGGAACGGGGACGCGGTACGGCTTCGCCCTGTGAGACGATCGGCGCGCCGGTCACGTCCACACCGTCCGGCTAGTGTGACCAGAGCCACGTCCGGGTGTCCTCGTCGGGACGGGAACGCCGGTCAGGAGACCGGGACTTCGCGGAAGCCTTCGGCGCCGCGCCGCAGCTGAGCGCGGCCCCCGCTGACCTGCGCCACCCACGCCTGGAAGTCGTCCAGCTCGGTCACCGCGACCGGCACGTCCGCCTCCACCAGCTGCCCGTAGCGCACGTCGGCGGGTTCGTGTCCCCGCGCGTGCAGGTCGCCCAGCAGCCGGCCCGCCAGCGCGTGGTCGGCGCACACCGTCATGGTGACCACCGGCCGCAGCTCCACCACGCCGACCGCGTCGATCGCCTCGGCCACCGACTGCGCGTAGGCGCGCACCAGGCCGCCCGCTCCCAGCTTCACCCCGCCGAAGTACCGGGTGACCACCGCCGCGACCCCGGTCAGGCCGCGCCGCACCAGCACCTCGAGCATCGGCACGCCGGCCGTCCCGGACGGCTCGCCGTCGTCGCTGCTCTTGGTGATCTCACCGTGCTCGCCGACCACGTAGGCGGTGCAGTTGTGCGTGGCGTCGCGGTGCGCCCGCCGGTGCTCGGCGATGAACGCCACCGCCTCGGCCTCGGTCTCCACCCGGGCCAGCGTGCAGATGAAGCGGGATTTGCGGATCTCCAGCTCGTGTCGACCCGACTGCCTGATCGTGCGCATGGTGTGCCCCGAGTCTACGCGGCGCCGCACCCGCCGGCACCGCGCCGAACGGGGCCGAAGCGAAGCGGGCGGACGCCCCCCGGCCGGTGTTTGCGCACTGCGGTCGGCGCGCCGTGCGGGTCAGTCGGAGGCGGCACCGCCGTCGATCATGTCGATCACGTCGGCGATCGACGACACCACGTGCGAGGGGCGGAACGGGAACCGATCCACCTCCTCCTTGCGCGTCACCCCGGTCAGCACCAGGATCGTCTCCAGCCCGGCCTCCACGCCGGCCACGATGTCGGTGTCCATCCGGTCGCCGATCATCGCCGTGGTCTCGCTGTGTCCGCCGACCACGTTCAGCGCCGTGCGCATCATCAGCGGGTTCGGCTTGCCGACGAAGTACGGCTTCACCCCCGTCGCCTCGGTGATCATCGCGGCGACCGCGCCGCACGCCGGCAGCGCCCCCTCCAACGACGGCCCGATCGGATCGGGGTTGGTGGCGATGAAGCGCGCGCCCCGCTCGATCAGCCGGATCGCCTTGGTGATCTGGGAGAAGCTGTAGGTGCGGGTCTCCCCCAGCACCACATAGTCCGGGTCCAGGTCGGTCAGCACGTACCCGACCTCGTGCAGCGCCGTGGTCAGCCCCGCCTCCCCGATCACGTACGCCGACCCCTCCGGGCGCTGGGTGTCCAGGAACCGCGCCGTCGCCAGCGCCGACGTCCAGATCGACTCGGCCGGCACGTGCAGCCCCATGGCGGCCAGCCGCGCCGCCAGGTCCCGGCGGGTGTAGATGGAGTTGTTGGTCAGGATGAGGAAGCGTTTGCCGGAGGCCTCCAACCGCCGGACGAACTCGTCGGCGCCCGGAACGGGCTGCCCCTCGTGCACCAGGACGCCGTCCATGTCCGACAGCCACGACTCGATCGGCTTACGCGCGCTCATGCCGTCATTCTCGCAGCAAGAGATCTTTGTCGGGGAGTCCTCATGTGCGCGCAGTCGCCATGGAGCGGCCAGTGGACCGACAGGTCGACGCCGGCGACACTCCGCCGTGAGCAGGCAGGGTTGCAGCGCCACGCCCCCGGGCCACCGGGAAAGGCGTCAGTCGGTCGGGGCGCTGAGCACTTCGAAGAGGCTGGCGAAGGAGTCGTCGGCGTGGCCGCGTTCGATCGCCTGCCGGGCGCGGTCCTGGAGATATTCCGGCAGTTCGGTGTCCACCTTGAGGGCCCGGCCGGCCTCGACGAGGTGGTCGATGGCGGCGGCCTGCATGGCGAGCGCGGAGCCGTCGCCGGGGTGGCGCCGCCGGTCCACCTGCTCGGCGATCCGCGGGACTTCCGGGGCGATCACGTGGTCGAACCAGGTCCGGGCGTGGGGGAGGAACTCGGCGGCCTCGACCTTCCCGCCGGTCACCAGGGCCAGCGCGTGAATGAAACCCGCCCAGGTGGTCCACATCAGACCGAGGAGCGCCACGTCGAACAGCGAGGGCCGGCCGACGTCCTCGCCCAGGTAGGCACCGGCGCCCGCGACAGCGGCGAGCGTCGGCTCGAGCCTGCGGTAGACCTCCTCC
>NZ_BCQU01000041.1:0-56704 GCF_001552235.1 Actinomadura rubrobrunea NBRC 15275
TGCGCCGTCAGGGAGTCGAACCCCGAACCCGCGGATTAAGAGTCCGCCCAGGTCTGGCCGCCCTATGCTGCCTGGTGTCGAATTGTGTCGCTGCCTATACGTCCGCCCCCGTTTGTGTGTCGCCCCGTGACGCTTCGTACCGTCCTCTACGGAAACCGTCGAGCGACCACCGAGCGACCACATCCACCGCGAACGCTAGCCGCTTATGGCGATGAAAGTCGCGCCGCCGTGGTCGCTGAAGCGAACCTGTCGGTTACAGGTGAAGGTGAAGCCAGATCATCCGACGTGAAAGTCTCGCATTTTCTGCTTGCCATCCTCAGTCCAATGGATGCGGACAACCGGATCTCCGGTGCTGGAAGTGCGGATGACGTGCACACGTCGGGTTTGACCTCGATGAATTATCGTGGGAGCACTAGGGTCAGTCAGGATCAGGTCGCCGTCGTTAACGCTTTCGAATGTGACATCTTCGGCGTCGCGGCTACCGATGTTGGTTACCTCAAGCCAACGTCGGGTCCTGTAGCGAGGCTTCCCTTTTGAGTTGAAACCCGACACCTCGCGCTCCTGCTGCGGTTGCACAACAAACTCAACGCCAGTCGGCTCTTTTCGGGATGGTGTGCTCCCCTCCGGAAATAGTGTCGCGATGTCGTGTTCGATCGCCTTCCATACCTCGTGGTTGAGCTGATCTGTGTTGCTGAACTCTCCGAGTAGACCGCGATTTTGCACCTCGTTTTTGAAGGCTCTAAGGGCTTCGAGTTGTGCCGTGTCGATGTCATGTGGCAACGGTGCTGTGGAGAAGTAGAGG
Organism: Actinomadura rubrobrunea NBRC 15275; assembly: GCF_001552235.1. Classification (NCBI taxonomy): domain Bacteria; kingdom Bacillati; phylum Actinomycetota; class Actinomycetes; order Streptosporangiales; family Thermomonosporaceae; genus Actinomadura; species Actinomadura viridilutea. The sequence continues at coordinate 803 of NZ_BCQU01000041.1, forward strand.
TGTACGGGTTTACCCATGGCCAGTGCGCGGTCGATCTCTTCCGCAGTTCCAGAGACGGCGTCTGGCGTGGGCGAGCCAAGGCGCCCACCGAACAGAGCGAATACTATGTCAGAGTCGTCGACGCCTTGGGCGTTGATGAGTTTCTGTGGGTGGGCCCCCAGGAGCGGCACTGCAGAGGTTTCCCATCGCCACGGTTGAAGGATGACACCCTTCGTCTGAGCGTTAGCGTTGTTCCATCCATGGATTGCCTTCTTCACCGCGTCACGGGCCTCGGGGACATCGGACGGCGAGGCAATCATCACTCGAAGGACAGTAGCGCTATAGGGCATGGGTAATAGCCTACGCGCTTGCGCCGATGTGCGCTGCTAGGTTACCCGTCACGGATCTCGTAGCAGACTGGCAGCTCCGCGTCTTGTGTGACCTGTTTGGCGACTGCAGTTTTCGTCACTGGGGTTGACAGCTCATCGTCGTGCATGACGGTCGCGGCACAGTCATTCAACCGAGTTGCGCCGGGCGACGGCACCGGGCGCAGTGCAGTATGGGATCACAGCCTTGCAGCTCGAGGACCGGGAGGCCACGCTCACGCGGTTAGGCCCGAACACCACAGTGATCTACACACTAAGAACTCGTCTCATTTGGTGAGTCGGCGGTGGCAGATGAGAGCGCGGGCAATGGCGGTGAAGGCCAGGAAGTGCTCGGCCTTGCGTTCGTAGCGGCGGTGCAGACGGCGGCATCCAAGGAGCCAGGCGATGGTGCGTTCGATGGTCCAGCGGTGGCGGCCCAGCCGCTGGGAGGAATCGACGCCTTTGCGGGCCAGGCGGGGGGTGATGCCGCGCGAGCGCAGCCATCGGCGCAGGTGGTCGTAGTCGTAGCCTTGTCGCCGTGGAGCTTGGCCGGGCGGCGCCGGCGGGGCCCGCGGCGCGAGCGGATCGGCGGGATGCCGGGGACGAAGGGCTGCGGGGCCTGGCTGTCGTGCAGGTCGGCCGGGGAGATCGCGACACTGATCGGCAGACCGGCCCTTTCGGCGATCACGTGGATCTTCGACCTGTTCTTGCCGCGCTCGACAGGATTCGGGCCTGCCGGCTCCCCCCCTTTGAGCGCCCGCATGCCGGCCGAGTCGATCGCGCACCGCGACCAGTCCAGCTCTCCACGCGAGCCCAGCTCGTCCAGGATCAGCCGGTGCAGCCTCGGCCACACCCGCGCCTTGGTCCACTCGGTGAAAACGGCGGTGCGCCGTGGGCCCGGACGGGCCGAAGACCGGCGGCAGCTGCCGCCAGGTGCAGCCGGTGGTCGCCACGAAGTGATCGCGGCCAGCACCTCACGGTCGCCGTACCGGCGCCGGCCGCCGCCCTGGGGCCGAGTCGGGGCAGGTGGCACCACCCGCTGGAACAGCTCCCACAACTCGTCTGGAACCAGCCGCTCGACCATTACCACGAGCGACAGAGTACCGTTCAAGCCAAATGAGACAAGCTCTTAGGCAGGTATTCACCACGGACGGAGTGCCCGAGTGCCGGGTGACCAGCGCCAGATCGGCGAACAGCCAGGTAACCGGCGATCGGGGTTCGAGAGCTGTCGCTTAATCTCTGGCAGTACGGGGGCTGCGGCCCTAAATCCAGGCCCGGAAAAATCGTTTGGCGGGCGAGAGCGCACTGTCTCGACCGCCAAACAATTACGTGGTCAACTTTAGTTTGTGGCGGTCATCCTTCGGAAGGACGGTCTTTAGCCTGCTCAAGGGCTTCGGCGATGGCAGTGAACTCGGCCAATGCTGCCTGTAGGTCCTCCACGATCTCCCGGGCGATCACGTCCGGAGGCAACAGGCTGTCGGCATCCTCCAGGCTCTGGTCCCTGAGCCAGGTGATATCGAGATTGACCTTGTCGCGAGCGAGTAGTTCCTCATAGGTGAACGCCTTGAATCGTTCAGTCTCGATCCGATTCTCGCGTGGCTCACCGGGGCGGTAGCACTTCACGAAGTCATCCAGGTGCTCACGAGTGAGCCGGTTCTGCTTGAGGGTGAAGTGCTGGCCGGTTCGGAAGTCGTACACCCACAGCTTCGAGGTCCAGGGTGACTCCGGCCGGGCCGGCTTCTTGTCGAAAAAGAGCACGTTGGCCTTGACACCGCCCGCGTAGAAGATCCCGGTCGGCAGCCGCAGTAGCGTGTGCACGTCGAACTGCTTGAGTAGCCGCCGCCGGATCGTCTCGCCGGCTCCGCCCTCGAACAGCACGTTGTCGGGCACGACCACGGCGGCCCGGCCAGGAATGCCGAGCATGGATGCGATGTGCTGGACGAAGTTGAGCTGCTTGTTCTTGGTGGTAACCCAGAAATCCTGCCGGGCGTACTCAATGTCCTCCCGGCTGGCTTGCCCATCCTCGGCGACGACGGTGATGGACGACTTGCGGCCGAACGGCGGATTGGCGAGGACTATGCTTGGATAGATGTGGGACGGCTCAGCCAGCGCGTCCCGCACCTCGATCAGGGAACGCCCGGTGGGCTTGCCGATGCCATGCAACAGCATGTTCATTGCCGCCAGCCGGGCCGTACCGTCCACCAGCTCGACTCCGCTGATGCCACCACCGGCGAGCCTGTCGCGCTGCTCGGGCGTAAGGTTTCTGTTGTGATGTCGCTGAATATAGTCGTGTGCCGCCAGCAGAAACCCACCTGTACCGCAGGCTGGGTCACAAATCGTATCCTCCGGGCCCGGCTGAATGCAGTCGACTATGGCGGAAATCAGCGCACGGGGCGTGAAATACTGTCCGGCCCCGGACTTGACGTCCTCAGCCCCCTTGGCCAGTAGTTCCTCATAGGCGTCGCCCTTCACATCGACGCCCTGGCTGGACCACTGCTCCTTGTCGATCAGATCGACGATCAGCCTCTTGAGCTTGGCCGGGTCCTGGATGCGGTTCTGCGCCTTGCGGAAGATGACCCCCAGCGTGTCCTTGCGCTGCCCGAAGTCCCGCAGGATGTGGTTATAGGTGTCTTCCAGCGCCTGCCCGTCGGCGTCCAAGAGCGACTGCCAGGCGTCCGCCACCGGCTTGAGCGCCAGGTCTGGGAAAGCCTTGCGGGTGGCCCGCTCGTGCCCCATCTTCAAAAACAGCAGGTACGTGAGCTGCTCCACGTAGTCGATCGTGGAGACCCCGTCGTCCCGCAGCACATCGCAGTAATTCCATAGCTTCGCGACCAGCCGCCGCGTCTCCGGAGTATTCACACCAACGTCTCTTTCTGGGGTACCGTGCCGTTCTTTCCTCGCCGCCCCCGCCGCCCGGGCTGCCGCGCTGCCCGCTCGGCTCGAATTCGTTCCAGTAGCACTGAGGCGGGCTCATCCGCCGGGTCCTGCTCCACCAACCGCCCCGCGAACGCCTCCGCCAGCAGTGCGCGTCGCAGAGCCTGTGCTCGATTTGTACCGGCGTCGACCGCGTCGGCAAGGCGCTGGATGGCGGCGAGCTTTTCATGCACTTCTGCGACGATGCGTTCCTGCTCCTCCATCGGGGGGATTGGGAACTCGACTTTCTTCAGCCGGGTAGCCGAAAGGTGTGCGATGTTCGTGGTGATACGGAGCTCGCGGATGAAACGTCCGGCGTGCATATGGCGGCGGAAAACCAGCAGCGCCCATTCCGGCAGGACGCCGGGTCCGGCGCGGAACCGGAGTAGACTGTTGGTGAATGCCACGTTCTCAGGGACGCCTCGATACATTGCAGGACGGCCGAGAAATTCAGGGCTCTGACCCTCGTTGAGGAGGATGTCCTTGTCCATGAGGCGGTATCGTTCGAAAACTTCCGGAGGGAAGTCCATCTCCATGAGGTCGGATGTATCAATACGGTCCTCGAAGACGTTGGCCACTCGCAGATACGGGCGCATGTGAGGGCCGGTGTGCCAGTCCGGATGTCGTGCTCGTCCGAGCTCGACGCTCCCTGCGTCGGCAACGGACACCAGCTTCCAGTGGTCCGGCCCCGGTACTGGCACCGCCTCCACCAAAATCCGTTTGGTCAGCAACTTCAGCCGTTGTGCGACGCGAGACACTCCTGCGTCCGCTGCAGTTAGGCGGGAGAGGTGGTGTTCGAGGGCGGCGACGATGCGGCGCTGTTCGGCGGTCGGCGGAAGATTAACGGGCAATCGACGGAGCTTTTGCTGGGGCAGATGTTTGATGGTGCTCCCTGTCGCGTACTGGGTGAGCAGCCCGGAAAGGCTCATGTGCTCCAGCAGATAACGCAGGTAATTGGCCTCAACCCCACTATGTGGTCGGACGCGATGCAAGGCCTTTTGGTAGGCCATGTACTTGGCGCTACCTGGCCAGATGGCGCAGCGGCCGATTTCTCCACCCTCGCACACCAACAGATCGCCCGGCTGGAGTCGAAAAAGCTCCCTCTCCTCCGGGGGGATGTCCATCGTAAGGATATTATTGAGATCGATACGCCCCCATTGAACATTCACGTTTCGCAGATATGGGACAGCGTATTTCCCGGTGGCCTTGCTGCGGTCGAGCATCTTGCCAAGCGACGTTTCGGCGATCTCTCCTAGAGTAGTTTTAGCCCAGCCAGGAGGAAGGTCTGTCATACGGTCAGGTTCCGCTTCTGATCAAGGATGCAAATCCGCAGCGTAGCTTCCATTACGACGGTCTGATGTGGTTCGGGTAGCAGGTCATGCGATAAGGTTCTCGTTCAAGTTTGTGAGGAGGGTTTCAGCCTTGTCGTCGCCGAATGCATGCAGGAAGCCGTCGATGCCGCCGCGGCCGGTGAAGGGGGGCTTGTCCAGTTCGGTGGGATCGATGGCGGCGTGGGTGATGATCACGTCGCGGATGCGGTCAAGCCACCACCGTTGGTCGGCGGTGAAGGTGACTCCGGCCTGCTGCTGCTTCACAAGCCAGGCAGCGTAGCGCTCCTCGACGACATCCCGGTGCGGTTTGGGCTCATCATCCAAGCCTAGCTCGTACCGGATCAGGCCGATCAGGTCGATAGGGCCGTGCTTTGCGCCGGGCTTGCTAGCGACCAGGTTGAGGCGCTGGTAGGCCTGCCAGAGCTCTTCGGGGGTCCACTCGTGCGGAGGGCGGGCGATGCGTGCGGCGAGTTCCTTGAGTTTGGCGTAGGCGACGCGGCCGGGCATGCCGCTGCGGTAGGCGGCTTCGATCGCGGTGATCTCGTCGCGGTGTTCGGCCAGGTAGGCCCGCCAGGACGTGATGATCTCCTGGGCGCGCAGTTTGGGGTCCTGGGGTGCGGCCGCGATGAGGGTGTCGCGGTTGACCTCGTCCCAGATGATGTCGTGGGCGCGGCGGATCTCCAGCAAGCGCTGACGCAGGGCAGGATTCTCGGCGAGTGGCCGGACCGCCTGGACCACCAAGGCGCGGACGGCGGCGTCACCGCCGCTCTCCTGGGCGGCTTGCAGGGCGTCGGGGTCGGCGCAGCTCGACACTGAGGAGATCACCTCGTGCAGAGGGTGGCCGGCCAGCTGTTCCAGCTCGGCGCGTTCGTCGGGGGTGATCTGTGCGTTGAGGCGCGCGAGCCGTCCGGCCAGGGTGGATGCCTCGTCCGGGGTCAGGGTGAGGGTTCCGGCCTTGTCCAGTAGTTTCTTGAAACTGATCTTCTTCTCGCCGTACTGGGCGAGCGGGGTGGCGTCCACGCGAGGCGAGTCGGTGACGCCGACTGCGTCGACGATGACGAAGTGGGTCTTGGCATCGGTGTCCGGGGTGACCTGCTTGAGCTCGGCAGGGTCGACGGTGCGGACGCCGCGGCCCTTCATCTGCTCGAACAACGACCAGCTCTTGACCTCGTTCAGGAAGAACACGCACTCCAGTGGGCGGATGTCGGTGCCGGTGGCGATCATGTTGACGGTGACGGCGATCCGCAGATCCGGGGAGTTGCGGAACTCGGCGATCAGGGCGTCGGGGTCGTTGGTCCGATAGGTGATCTTCTTGCAGAAGTCGTTGCCCTTGCCGAACACCGTGCGGGTCATCTGCACGATTTCCTCGGCGTGGTTGTCGTCCACGGCGAAGATCAGCGTCTTGGGCACGTACGTACGGCCGGGGAAGATCTCGGTGAACAGCCGGTCGCGGAAGGTTTCCAGCACCAGCCGGAGCTGTCCGGTACTGATCACCTTGCGGCCGAGCTGAGACCCGGTCCAGGTCAGGTCATCGTCCAGCTCCTCGTACCGCCTGCGGCGGGTGGGACGGCTCATGACCGGCACGACCGTGCCCTGCTCGATGGTGGCGCCCTGCTCGGTGTGCTCAGTGCGGATGCGGTAGACGTCGAAGTCGACGTTGACGCCATCAGCCACCGACTCCCGGTAGGTGTACTCGCTGACCAGGTTCTGGTGGAAGAACCCGAAGGTCTGCTTGACCGGAGTGGCGGTGAGGCCCACCAGGTAAGCGTCGAAGTACTCCAGCACCTGCCGCCACACGCCGTAGATGGAGCGGTGGCACTCGTCCACGATGATCAGGTCGAACGTCTCCGGCGGCAGGTCGGTGCTGTAGTCCACCTCGACCACGCCGCCGGTGTCGGTCTGGTAGGAGTCGAGGTCCTCGTTCTCGACGTCCGGATCCACCGGCTGGCCCCGCAGCCGTGAGTACAGGCGCTGCACGGTGGAGATTACGACCTTGGTCGAGTCCTTCATCGGGGCGGCGCCGAGCCGTTCGACGTTGTACAGCTCGGTGAACTTACGGCCGTCGTCGGGCGTGACGAAGTTGTCGAACTCGCTGTACGCCTGCTTGCCGAGGTTGTTGCGGTCCACCAAGAACAGCACCCGCCGAGCCTTGGCGTGCTTCAGCAAGCGATAGATCTGGGTGACCGCCATGTAGGTCTTGCCCGCCCCGGTCGCCATCTGGATCAGGCTCCGCGGCTCGTCACGCGCCAGCGATGCCTCCAACCCGGTGATCGCGCGAACCTGCGCGGCGCGCAGACTCCGGGGATCGAGCGGCGGCAGCTCCCGGAGCCGGGCACGGAACGTGGGGACAGCGGGCTCGGCGTCCGCCTCCCGCATCCAACGGGCCAGCGTCTCCGGCCGATGGAACGAGAACACCCGCCGAGCACGCGGGGCCGGGTCGAGCGTGTAGGTGAAGTGCGTCTCCACCGCCGTGGTCTCGTACCGGAAGGGCAGCGGCATCCGCCAGGCGGCGACCTGCTGGGAGGCGGTCAGCGAGTCGGCGTAGCGGGCCGACTGGGTCTCCACCGGGGTCAGGATCGTGCCTTCCCGCTTGGCCTCGATCACCCCTACCAGCGACTGATCGACCCACAGCAGATAGTCGGCCACGCCTTTGGCGGTCGGCACCTCCCGGACGGCAACCCCCTGGGCGGCGAATAGGTTGACCTCGTCTGCGTCCTGTACGGCCCAGCCGGCCAGCCGCAGCATCTCGTCCACCCGTTCGCGGACCTCGGCCTCGGTCAGTGGCGTCCCCGCAGCCTGCTGAGCACGGGCGATGAAGGCGTCCCGCTGCGCCGCGCCGACCTTCGGTGCCCGGGCCATCTTCGCGTCTAGGCGTGCCCAGGCCTCGGCCGCCCGCTGTTCACTCTGCTCGACCAGGGCACGCAGCTGCTCCCGGTCGGCCAGCACACGGGCCAGTTCCTCCTCGGCCTGCCGCCGGGCCCGGGCCTCAGCCTCCAGCTTGGAGATCTGACCGTCCCGCAGCACCTTGACCTCGGCCAGCCGCTGCCGGTACTCCTCCAGCTCACGCCGCAGCTCAGCCAGCTCATCCCGTTCCGCTGCAGACCCAGGGGCCTGCGTCGTCGGATCGGGTGGCGGAACGAACCCGAGCGGGCCGGTCTCGCCGGTCACGGCACGGTGAAACCACACCCCCAGCTCAAAGCACGTCCGCACGCACTTCAAGGCCTCCCGTGCATCACCCCAGTGCGTATGGACGGCCCGATTCCCCGAAATACGGACGTCATCAAAAGCCTGACGCACAGCCGGCACCAACACACCCGCTTGGCTGAGCGCCTGAATCCGAGCACTCTGCGTTGTCCCCTGCACAGGCGTCTGTGTTCGACTGACCAGCAACTTCGCCAACGTCTCGGTGAACCGCCGGGCCTTGCCCATCGATGCGTCCGGATCGCTATAGACATAAGCCTCAGCAGCCGCCCCGTCCGCGACCAGCAGCGGCTCGTGCTCCTTCAGGAACCCGAAATTGCGCGACCGCCTAGCCAGCTCATCGATCGGCCCCACCACGACTCCTCATCCGCCCTCGACGCTGAGCCGAACGTTGCAGGATAATCGGCCTAACTATCCACCTGCAAGATGTCCTTTGGCCAGTTCCGGCCACTTCCCGTGGATATGCAACCAACAGGAAGGTGTTGTGACATGCTCAATCTCGACCCTTGCATAACCTCGAGAAGTAGGGCGGAACGCACGAATTGCGTTCCGGCTAGAATAAGACGCTTAATAATTCGAAAGAAGTTGTCGCGGCAGAAGTAGGCGCAGCGGTAAGTGAGATGGGTAGCAAGTGTGACGGCGCCCCTCGCAACTGCGAAATTTTAAGATTCCTCGGTGAACATCACACGCGGCGCTGTGCGGAAGAAAAGATCACCGGGGCAAAGGCTGTCACGAATGCCATGGCGGTCGGGCTGGTCATCGAAGTCTGGCGTAACGGCCCCGTTGAGAGTATGCATGCCAGCCGACGCGGTCCCAGCGATGCGGCAATGTTTGCCGAGTCGACTGCCCTGCACGAGAAGGCGATCGAGGTGCTGACCGCAGAGAACGTCGTCTATGCCCTCTTCGACTTCGAGGAGCATCTGCTCGACCGTACGCGACCATGGGCAGGCACCGGCGGGAAAACTCTCCGGGATCTGGGCTACGGCTTTCTCGGCCAGTACTCCAAGCATGTCAAGGAGCGGACGAACGCTCTGGCGAGCCTCATCGACCATACGTGCGTTCAGAACCCTCTAGAGGTCTACTTGGTGAATAAAGCCCTTATGTTCGGCCGCGCACATAAGGGCATGCCTCGCTGGCCCATCATCGTTGAGCGCATCGGCGCCCTCCTAGCCGACCCGAACCACCCGGCATGGTACGAAGACGGCCACGGAGCACGCGCACTTGCTGAGATGCCACAGCAGACACCACCGATCGACCAGCTCACTGCCACCCTCCTCACCTCTCCATTCACCCTCCCAGATGAGGTCCTGGAGTGGCTGAGCTGCCATTTGTTGTTCTGTGCCGGGCCGCCGTACTCGCCCGTATGGGAGGAGAGCCTGTAACTCGAAGTGTGTAAAGGTGATCTTGTCGTGGGTCCGGTTGTCTTTACTGGATGCGGCCTGGGTAGGCGGCGGCGAGTTCGTTGAGCGCTTCGGCCCAGCCGTAGGTCTTGGTGCCCTCGATGAGCCGTCCGGGGTAGCCGGTGCGGGCTCCGTCCTGGCGGGTGCGGGCGGCGCGTTGGCGGGCGCGTTTGTCCTCGATGTTGACGATGGCCGGCCACAGCAGCTTGACCACCGCGTCGTCGGTGGGGAAGTGCCCGCGGGCCTTGGTGACTTTCCGGAGCTGGTAGTTGAGGGATTCGATGCTGTTGGTGGTGTAGAGCAGCTTGCGGACCGCGGGAGTGAAGGCCGGGAACGGGATGAACCGTTCCCAGGCCGCCTCCCACGCCCGCACGGCCTGCGGATATCGGCGGCCCAGGTCGGTGCCGGCGAAGGCGGCCAGGGCGTCCAGGGCGGCGTCGGCGTCGGGCGCGGTGTAGATCTTGCGCAGTTCGGCGGCGACGGCGGCGCGGTGCTTGCGCGGGACGGGGCGCAGGCTGTTTCTGATCAGGTGCACCACGCACGACTGGACGGTGGTGCGCGGGAACGCGGTGGTGATGGCGTCCTCGAACCCGGCCAGCCCGTCGCAGCAGGCGATGAGGATGTCGGTCACGCCGCGGTTGCGCAGGTCGGCGACCACGCCGCGCCAGAACGCGGCGCCCTCGCCGGTGGGGCCGTCGGCGGCCTTGGGCACCCAGATGCCCAGCACGTGCTTGTCGCCGTCGGTGTCGATCCCGACCGCCAGGTAGGCGGGTTTGTTGTGCACGACGTGGTTGTCGCGGACCTTGACCATGAGGGCGTCCAGGAACACCACCGGGTAGATGGGGTCGAGCGGGCGGCGCTGCCAGGCCTTGACCTCCTCCATCACCTGCTCGGTGATCCGCGACACCGTCTCCGCCGACAGCCGGGTGCCGTAGACCTGGTCGAGGTGGTGGACGATGTCGCGGACGGTCATGCCGTGCGCGTACAGGCTGATGACCATGTCGTCCAGGCCGCCGGAGACACGCCCGGCGCGTTTGGGCACCAGCACCGGCTCGAACGTCCCGGCGCGGTCGCGGGGCACTGCAAGCCGTACGGGGCCGACCCCGGTCTGCACCGTCTTGGAGATCTTGCCGTTGCGGGAGTTGCCCGTCCCGTATCCGGCGGCAGCGTGCTTGTCATAGCCCAGGTGGGCGGTCAGCTCGGCCTCCAAAGCCCGCTCGAGCACGGCTTTGACCAGGTCGCCGAGCATGGATCCCTCACCGGTCAGGCGCAGCCCGCCGGCCTCGTCGCGGGAACGGGCCAGCAGTTCGTCCAGCAGCCGGTCATCGACCAGCTCCCGGATCGGACGGCGCGTGCTCTCACGCTCGGACTCGCTCATCTCCGCCACGGTAGACGCAAGATCACTCACAGTGGCCGAGGTCGGGCTGTCGACACGGTCGATCACGGACATGATGTGTGTTTCTCCCCCCGAAGAACTGGGTGTGGTCACCCACTGATCACCTGCTGCCCAGCAAGATCACTTTCCACACCTGGAGAGATACCTCCTGGGAGGAACATCACTCGGAAGAACAGGGACAGTGAAGTTGACTCAGTATGTCGCTCAGTCTCGCTGGTCGTTGCCGATAGACCTAGATATTTGAGGTCTGACGTTGGTGTGGAGCCGGGGGCTGAGGTGGTGTCCACGGCGGTGGTGTACGAGATGCCGCAGGTGAAGAAAGTGTCGTCGTGACGTGAGACGGCCATCGCGTGATCGGTCGAATCGACCGAGATCAGAAGGAGACAAGAACGCGACGACCGTAGACAATATCCTGAACCCTGCGGGCTGGTTGGCCTAGCAGATTGGGGAGTGCGAGCCGGATCTTCCAACCTGCGCAGTGGGGCCTACTTCCCCGAGTGATGCTCCGGAGTTGCTGCTGGTCCGTTCGAGGCTCAGGCCCGTGGAGCGGGGGCGTCTGGCCGCACGGTTGAGTGAGGCTCCCGGTGCCCAGGGTAGATCGTGGTTGCCACGCAGCATGTGCTGAAGGTTTTCGAATTACCGAGCCGCTAGGTATACACGGCAGGTACGCAGTCCCTGCTCTTGGCTTGTTCAACAGCGCTGGCAGTGCCTTCTCCAAGGTGGTTGCGGCTGTGGTGTGTGGCTGGGGTTGGATGGTGGGGATGCCTTCGTCGTCTTCTTCCAGTGCGCAGGCTGCGCGGCAGCGGTTGGCGGATCGGTTGCGTGAGCTTCGCGTGGCTGCGGGGATCTCTGGGGTGGAGTTCGCGCGGCGGGCGGGGTGGCGGGATTCGTCGAACGTGTCGAAGATCGAGCGGGGTGTGCGTCCGGCGTCGGTGGAGCATGTGCGGCTGTGGTGTGCGATCTGCGGGGCGTCGGAGCAGCGTCTGAACGAGCTCTTGGCGGAGCAGGCTGCTGTCGAGCGGATGTGGGTGACCTACCGGCAGCTCAACCGCGGTGGGCTCAAGGGGGCCCAGGAGTCGGTGCGGGACCGGTATGAGCGGGTCAAGCTCATGCGGGTCTACTGTGCGCACGTGATTCCGGGGTTGCTGCAGACGCGGGCGTACACGACGGCGGCGTTGGAGTCGATCCGCGTTGAGCAGCATGTCGAGGTGGACGACGTCGCCGAGGCCGTGGCTGAGCGGATGGATCGGCAGCGGGTGTTGCGGCGGCCGGATGCGCGGTTCGTGTTCGTGTTGGAGGAGCAGGTCCTGCATCACAGGGTCGTCCCGGCCGAGGTGCACGCCGAGCAGTTGGAGCATCTGCTGGCGGTGGCGCGGTGGCCGTCGGTGTCGCTGGGGATCATTCCGCTGGATGCCGGCCGGACGGTGGACGGGCATCGGGTGTGGCCGGAGCACACCTTCGTCATCAGCGACGCCGAGTTGGTCACCGTGGAGTTGGTGTCGGGGTTCTTGTCGGTGTCGCAGCCGGCGGAGATCGCCGATTATCTGGCCGTGTGGAAGAGGCTGATGGCGTTGGCGGTCACGGGGGAGAAGGCTCGGCGGATCATCACCAGTGTCCGTGAAGCGCTTGACGCTTGAAGCCGGGGCGGGCGAGGGTTCGACACGGGGTCGGCGAACACGTGTCAGGCTCGGTGTCGGAACGGAGGACCGTGATGCCGCTCGATCTGGTCGGTGAGGATCCTGACTCGCCCGAGGGGCGCTGCCCCGCCGTGTACGTCGACCCTGAGAGCGGGGACTTCTACTTCCAGGGGCTGCTCGTCACCGATCCGTTGGTGCTCGCCGAGATCGGCAGAAACGGTACCCTGCACGCTGATGAGGCCGTGGTGCGGCTTCCGGCGCGCATGGCGTCGATCATCGGCGAGGCGGCCGCCGGCACGTACGAGCCGGGGCGTCTTGGGCACGGTCCGGCGGACAGCACCGAGGTGCTCAAGGTCGCCAAGCACAGCGCGCTGCACTTGGAGATGCGCGACACCTACGACCCGTCTCATCCCGCCTACCAGGAGTTCTTGGCGGGCGGGTCGGGCTGGTACGAGATGACGAATTGGCGTCAGATCGTGCAGGACGCGGTGGGCCGCGGGGTGACGATCCGCCGCGCCCGTGTGATTTCTGTGCCGCCGTCGGACTACATCCGGTGGGAGCACATGCTCACGTCCCAGAACGTCGAGGCCGGAGAGGACGTGCGGTGGCTGCCGCGTGACCGGGCCTGGGACCTGATGCTGCCGGGCGCGGACTTTTGGCTGTTCGACAACAAGCTGGTGATGTTCAACTTCTGCGAGGGGGACGGGACCGAGATCCCCGAGGAGAAGAGCAGCAACGATCCGGCCGTGGTCGCGCGCTGTCTGGCGGCGTTCGAGCAGGTGTGGCAGCGGGCGATCCCGCACGACCAGTTCCAGCTCCCCTGACCGCACCGCTCCGCCCGCCTCACCTTTCTGTGGTGGGCGGGGCGGGGGCCAAATTCCGCCAAATCTCTTCCCGGTGGCGGTCCAGGCGCGCGAGGGTTCTCGGTGACACCGCGCATCGCCCCGAGGGAGCCGTCTTGGTCGCCTTTCTGCCGGTACACGCCGTCGGCAACACTGTGACGTTCGTGCACAGCTGGCCGGGTGTCCCGGCTGGAGCTTCGGTGCCGGACGCGCTCTTGCATGATCAGGATTGGGCGCGCCGGGTTGTGCAGCGGACATGCTCCTGCTCGAGCAGACAGGCCGACGAAATTGGGCAAGTCGGTCTCGTGTGAGCTGCTGAACAACGTCGAACAACGGGGGAGAGCACGTGATTCAGGCAGTGGACAGGACCGGCGACTCTGAGCAGGCGGCGCGCTTGCGTGACGAACTGGTCGACACGCTGCTGTCGAAGGGGCAGATCGTCTCGCCTGCGGTGGAGAAGGCGTTCCGCACGGTTGCGCGCGAGGCGTTCGTGCCGGCTGACACTCCTCTCGACGTGGTCTACAGCGTGGACCGCGCGGTGGTGACCAAGACCGATGAGCACGGCGGACACCTGTCGTCGGTCAGCGCCGCCTACATTCAGGCCCGCATGATCGAGATGGCCGACATCCGTCCCGGCATGACCGTGCTGGAGATCGGCTCGGGCGGCTACAACGCCGCGCTGCTGGCCGAGGTCGTCGGCCCGGGTGGGCATGTGGTCAGCATCGACATCGACAGTGAGATCGTCGAGCGTGCCGTCGTCCTGTTGGATCGGGCAGGGTACGGCGATCGGGTCAGCGTCATGCAGGCGGACGCCGAACATCCTGTGCCCGGTTTCGGTCCGTTCGATCGGACACTGGTCACCGTGGGGGCGTGGGACATTCCCCCGGCCTGGCTGGACCAGCTGATCGCCGACGGTGTGCTGGTGGTGCCGCTGCGCATGAACGGCATCACCAGGACCATCGCTTTCCGCCGCGACGGAGATCATCTGGTGAGCAGTGACGTTGAGGTGGCCGGGTTCGTGCCGATGCAGGGGCAGGGGGCGCACGTCGAGCGGACGTTCCTGCTGCCGGACTGGCACGGCAAGCATCTACGGCTGCAGTTCGACGCTGAGGTTCCCGACACGTTGCATCTGCTGGATGGGGTGCTGGCGAGCGAGCCGGTGTCGGTATGGTCCGGCGTCACCATCGGGAAGAGGGTCTCGTTCGCCGACCTGCATCTGTGGTTTGCAGCGTTCTTGCCCGGCTTCTGCCGGATTACCGCTGACCCGGACACCGAACTGGCGGCGGAGCTGGGCAAGACGTGGTTCCCGGTCGGCGGTGTGCGTGGGGACTCCGTCGCCTACCTGGCAGTGCGTCCGGCGATGGACGGCGAGGGCGTGGAGTTCGGCGCCACCGCCTACGGCGTCCACGGCCAAGCCGCGGCCACAGCTGTTGTGGAACAGGTCCAGGCGTGGGATCGCAACGGACGTCACCGCGCGCCGTCGTTCGCATTCTGGCCGACCGGGACCCCTGTTCCCCCGCTTCCGGATTACTCGGCGGTGCTGGAAAAGCACCATGGCGCCGTCTCGATCTCCTGGCTCCCGTCGAGCTGACCAGCCTGTCCGGCGAGCCAGAGAGCACCGCACCGTTCACCCCCGAAGTGTGTGAGGAGTGAGCTGATGGCTCTATCCCTGACCCTGGACGCCATCGAACCCGTCGACGACCAGGCCGAGGTCGCCGAGGAGGAGTTCGTGCTGGACATGCGCGTGGTGGAGTCCACCACGCCGCTGGTGGCCATGATGTGCTCCACCAGCGACGGCTGCGGCAGTACCTGCAGCACCAGCGCATGCAGCACCAGCTCCAACGACCCGTTCTAACTGCTTGAACGCCTACCCGGGGGCGGCGCCACCAAAAGGGCTGTCGCCCCCGGGCAGGGCCTGGTGTGAAGAAGGGAAGAGGGCTGTGGCGGTTCCTCGTCGTTTTCGCCACGCCGGATTCGTGCTGGTCCGTGCGACCACATGCCCCCCGGGCATGACGCCCCCCGGCGACTTGGACCTGACCGACCCCACCGCCGTGGAGCGGGAGGGAGCCGCGTGGTTGGCGCACATCTGGGCGCGCTGCGAGGTGCGCGAGGCCGTAGGACTGTCCAGCCCAGACCTGGCCGCCGGTGTTGAGCGCCTCCTGGCAGACGGCTGTCCCGCAGGGCGGCGGCTTCGCCGCACGGTGGCATCGCTGGCGTCATACATGCTGCGGTGGGAGCGGCGCGCCACTCCCTTCGGGATGTTCGCCGGAGTCACCACCGCTGCTCTCGGGCCGGCGGCGGCGAAAGTCGGCACTGGTCACCGCGTCGTCGTCCGTGCCGACGCCGAATGGCTCACCGAGCTGATCAACCACATAGAGCAGAACCGTGCCCTGCGGATGCGGCTGTCGGTCGTCACGGACAACACCGGAACCGTCCGCGACGGCCACTTCATCGTCCTCCGCAGAGCCGACCTCGGGGCGCGATCGCCGGGGCCGCTGAGGGAAGCATCGGTGCGTCTCACCGCACCCATCGCCTACGCCCTCGACCAGGCCGTCAGGCCCCAGCGGCTTGCTGTGCTGGCCGATCGCATGTCCCAACGGTTCCCCAGCGCCGGCGTTGACCAGATACACCGGCTGCTGCATGGCCTGATCGACGGCGGATTCCTCATCACCAGCCTGCGTCCCGCCTCGACCATTGAAGACCCGCTCAACCACCTCATCCAGGAGCTCCGCCGTGCAGGTGTCCACGAGACCGCAGACGAGGAGCTCGCCGAGATCGCCGACCTGCTCGACCAACTGGAGGCCGTCAACGCCCGGCTGGTCGAACACAACACCACCGCCGACCCGGTGCGATCGGCGACCCTGCGCGCCGAAGTCACCGACACGATGCGCAGCCTGGCGACCGGCACGGGGCATGTGCTGGCGGCTGACCTACGGCTCAACGCCTACATCACCATGCCTGAACCGGTGCTAAAGGAGGCCGAACGCGCGGCCGATGTCCTGCTGCGACTATCGGCACAACCGTTCGGCACGACGGCGTGGCTGGATTACCACGCCCGATTCCGCGCCCGCTACGGCACCGGTGCGCTCGTCCCGATCCGGGAGCTGCTCGCCGACTCGGGACTGGGGTATCCCCACGGCCACCTGGGTGCGCCCCGTGCACGCCCCGCATGGCGTGCGCTGACTCAACGCGACGCCACATTGATGGCGATGATCCAGCAGGCACTCGTGGACGGGCTTGAGGAGATCAGGCTGTCCGACGCCGATGTGCAGGCGCTGATGATCGGCGACCAGAACGAGGCAGTGGTGCCGCCGCGTATCGAGCTCGGCGTTGCGCTCCATGCCGACTCCGCAGAGGCGATCAACCGCGGCGACTTCACCCTCCACGTGGTGGCTGCGCCGCGCGCCCACACCAGCATGATCGGCCGGTTCGCCTACCTGCTTGACGAGGCCGACCGCGCTCGTCTCGCCCGCACCTACGCGCCCGCCGACGGCGATGCTGTGGTGGCGCAGCTGTCGTTTGCGCCCCGCCGCCCGCACAACGACAACGTCGTGCGCGTTGCCCCACACGCTGGGACGGTCGTGCTGCCGCTGGCCGAACACCCCGACACCGCCCACGATCACTCGTGTGCCAGTGGTGCTGGGCGTGGCGTGCTCAGCTTGGACGACCTGGCGGTCACCGCAGACGCCGATCAGATGTACCTGGTGCAGCGCTCCACTGGTCGGCGCGTGCTCGCCTACATCCCCCACGCTTTGGACACCACGGTGCAGACGCCGCCGTTGGCGCGGTTCCTGGCAGAAGTCGCCGATGCGCGCAGCGCCGTGTTCGGCCCGCTCGATTTGGGAGCAGCCCGCACCCTGCCGTACGTCCCCCGCATCCGCTACCGGCGCACGGTGTTGTCTCCCGCACGCTGGCTCCTCAACCAGGGGGACCTGACCGCAACCAGTGACGACTGGGAAGAGGCCTTGCGTAGATGGCGCGACCGATGGAAGGTGCCCGCCCGCGTCGTGCTGTGCCACGGGGAACTGCGTCTACCGCTGAACTTGGACCAGCCCTTGGACCGCTGGCTGCTACGCACCCGGCTGAACAAGACCGAACAAGTCGAGCTTCGCGAAGACGCCTCGACCGCCGGCCAGGGCTGGGCAGAACGCGCCACGGAACTGGTGATCCCGATGGTCGCAGCCACTGCACCGACGCGGCGGCTGCCGGCGACCACGCCACCCGGTGTCGTCCACCAACCGGGTGATGCACTGCTGCTGCGGGCGCACCTGGTGGGCAACCCCGCGCGGTTCGACACCATCCTCGCCCGCCACCTGCCCGCGTTCGTTCACCAGGTCGGCGCACCGATCCGGCGGTGGTGGGCGAGCAGGCACCGCGACCTGATCCGCCTAGAGGCCGACCAATACCTCGTGGTGCTGTTCCGGCTCGCCGATCAATCCCAGTACGGGCCGGTGGCTGCACGGCTGGCCGCCTTCGCCCAGCACCTACAAGCACGCGGCCTGCTCGCACAGCTCGTACTGGCTCCCACCGCAGAACAATCCGGCCGCTACGGGCACGGCCCGGCCTTGGAAGCCGCCGAGGAAGTGTTCACCGCCGACACCGCAGCCGCCATCGCCCAAATCACGATGGTCCAAGCCGCCGGAGTGGCGGCACAGGCCGTCGCGGCCGCCTCAATGACGCATCTCGCCGCATCGTTCGCCCCCGATACCGCAACCGGCTACCGCACGCTAGTCCGCTGCGCAAAGCAACGGCTCGGACCCGTGGCCCCAGACGTACGCGACATCACCTTCCGCTTGGCCGACCCCGCGGACGACTTCGCCGCCGTCCGTGCCCTGCCATGCGGAGACGCAGTCGCCACCGCATGGCAGAACAGGGCCCGCGCATTGGCCACCTACCATCACCTACTCGCCCAACAGCGCAATCCTGAAGACCTGTTGACGACGCTCCTGCACGGACACCACGTCCGGGCGCTCGGCCTCGACCCCGAGCATGAAGCCACCACCATCCGCCTGGCTCGCGCTGCCGCCCTCCGCAACCTGGCCACCACATCACCCTCTGCAGGTGCCCAGTGACGTCGACTGCGGCAATCTCCCCCGATCAGGCGCACCACCAATCCCTGGCGGACGGTACAGCCGGCACTGCGCTCCTTCACATCGAGCGTGCCCTGACAGGTCATGGCTCCTGGGCCACGGCACACGCACTGATCCGGAAGGTGGCCGCCGGCCCGATCGATGCAGGTGACCACGTAGGCCTGTACTACGGGGCACCCGCCGTCGCGTTCATGCTGCACACTGCCACCAGCGACGGCCAGCCCCGGTACGAGCAAGCACTCGCAACGCTGGACCGCCACGTGGCACGCCTTGCCCGCCGCCGCCTTAACACCGCCACCACCAGAATCAACGCAGGCCAATACACCCGGTTCAGCGAGTACGACCTGTTCTACGGCCTCGTCGGCATCGGCGCACTCCTGCTCCTGCGCCAGCCCGACAGCGACACCTTCGGCGACGTACTGCGATACCTGGTACGGCTTACCCACCCCATCCGCCACGACGGGATGGAACTGCCCGGCTGGTGGGTCACACACGACCCCGACCCAACCCTCCCGACACCCGGTGGACACGCCAACCTCGGCATGGCACACGGCGCGGCCGGAATCCTCGCACTCCTAGCCCTGGCCACCCGCGCCGGCCACGTCGTCGAAGGACAGCACGAAGCGCTCGAACGGCTAACCGACTGGATCGAAAACTGGCGGCAACACTCACCAGACGGCCCCTGGTGGCCCCAATGGATCACCCTCCCCGCCCTACGCACCGGCCGCCCCACCCAGCAACGCCCCGGACGCCCCTCATGGTGCTACGGCACCCCCGGCATCGCCCGTGCACTCCAGCTCGCCGCCCTCGCCACCGGCGACACCACACGACAACACACCGCCGAACAAGCGCTACTGGCCTCCCTGACCGACCAGAACCTGACGCAGATCAGCGACCCCGGAATCTGTCACGGCCTCGCCGGGCTCTACCAAACCGTCTACCGCGCCGCCGGCGACAGCACCAACCCGGCACTCCACCAGCAGCTGCCCGTCTTGGCCGCCGCGCTCACCGCACACACCACCCCCCACCACGAAAGCTCAGACGAGGGGCTGCTGACCGGCAAAACCGGAACCGCACTGGCCTTGGAAACCACGCGGCGCACCGCGCCACCCCACTCGGGATGGGACGCATGCCTGCTGATCACCTGACCGAAGCCACCCCCACCCAACTCGCCGCCGGCGTACTCGCCGTCCTCGCAGGCACCCCACCAGAAGCAGCCGCGCGAAAACACGGCCTCCAACCCGACCAGCTCACCGAAGCCGTCCAGGTGTACCTGGCCGCCGGGTACGCCGCGCTAGAACGCCACACCGAGCAACAGTGGCAACAAGTGCTCGTGGAGTGGCCCGCATGGCAGCAGGCCGAAAAACTCGCCGCTACGCACCTTCGGCCACGCCTGGACGACCTGCACCATCACGAAGTCATCGGCGGGTGGTGGTTTCTACGCAAACACCCCTACTGGCGGATACGACTGCGCGTACCCGTCCCCGGCCTGGCTGCCGCCTCGGCCGTCGCCGACGCCGTCACCGAGACAATGACCGAACTGACCGACCTCGGGCTGATCGCAGGATGGCGGCGTTCGATCTACGAACCGGAGCACGCCGCGTTCGGCGGCCCCACAGCCATGGCCACCGTCCACGACCTCTTCTGCGCCGACACCCGCGGCGTCCTCGACTACGCCCTCGCCGCATCGCCACCACTCGGACGCCGCGAAATGTCGATCATGCTCCTCCAGTCACTCCTCCACGGCGCGGGACTGGACTGGTTCGAAAGCGGCGACGTCTTCCACCGAGTCGCGCAACTACGCCCCGCCCCATCCCGCTCGACAACCCCAGAAGCAATCGACACCCTGGCTGACCAGATCCGGACGCTCATACACGCCGAAGCCGAAGCCACCGACCCCCTCTTTGGCCCTGGCGGTCCGGCCGCGTTCGCAACTGCCTGGCGGGAAGAACTTCACGCAGCAGGACGGCGACTCGGAGCAGCCGCAGCCGACGGTCACCTCGACCGCGGCCTGCGTGCGCTACTCGCCCACGTGGTGATCTTCCACTGGAACCGGCTCGGCCTATCGGCCACCACGCAAGGCGTCCTCGCTCGCGCCGCCACCGCCGCCTTTCTGCCACGCAGCTAACTCACCCAGCTCCTTTGAACGTCTAGGAGCACCTCATGTCATCGACACCAAGCTGAAAGGCGCGGCCCGACACGTCACTCTTCCCGGGATATCTTCGTTCAACGCGTCCGTCTATGAGGTCTTTGGCGAGGGCGCGGTTGATGGTGGCGTCACGCTCCCGATAGGCCGGGATGGCGCGGTGCCCGGCTCGTATGTAGAGGCTGAGCGCTTCGGTGTTGCGCGAGCCGGTTTCGAGGATGATCCGGCGGGCGCTGGCGGCATGGGCGGCCTGTTCCAGGTTGTCCAGGATCCGCCGCCCTAGACCGCGTCCGCGGTGCGTTGGGGTCACGTACATTTTCTTGATCTCTGCGACGCCGGGCCGATAGGCGCGCATGCCGCCGCAGGCGCAGGGGATGCCGTCGGCGTAGGCGACGAGGAAGACGCCCAATGGCGGGGCGAAGTCTGTGGGGTCTTCGTTCGGTGCGTCGGCGAAGCCATATCGACCGACCTGTTCCAGGTAGAGGTCGTCGACAAGGCTCCGGACGTCGGGATGGTCGTAAGGACGAGGTTGGATGACGAGGTGTGGATCGTCGTCACGGGGAGGTTTGGCCGGTGCCATCCCTCCATGGTCACGCAGTACGGAGGGCGTCATCCAACTCGGGATGCAGGCCGCATGCACGCGCTCCTCAGCTCCAACGCGGAAGACGGCGTAGGGCTCGCTCTTCCGAAACTTTGAGGCCTTGCTCAACTGCGATGACTTGTTCACTCGTACTTTGAGCAAAAATCCGTCGCCGCCGATATCGCCCGCCTCAAGCTGTTCGAAGATCGGCTCGAGAGAGCCTAGGAACTCACCGCCATGGTGGAGAGGTGAAAGCGCATTACTGGTGGTGACCTGGTCGCGACTGGCTTACACGCGGATCATGGTCGGGATTGCCGGGTTTTGGTGGTCGTGGGGAGGCCATCGCTCTGCGGCGCGTGTCTGACCTTGCGACCACAGCTACCGCTCGACAGCTTCGACCAGGCGCTGATCTTTAACGCGAGGGTCGGGGGATTTCTCTACAAGCGATGACCATGGTCTTTATCTTATCTCTTGGCAAGAACAAGTGCTGTTTCCTTCGATTGAAAACGTGCGCCGTTAACTTGACGCGTCCCCTTCAGGTGAGCCCTTATGGCGGTGCGCCGCACGGGATCCAACAGATGAGCCGAAGCGGCAAAGTGAGGGGAGGGGAAACGTGGTGACACTGAGGGAATCTGCGTTGCAGGCAAGACACTGGCTGGTCGAGGGCGAACCGATGTCATGGCGCCGTGTCTTCGCCGGAAGGGCGGACCAAGCCGCCCCCGCGCGCAAGTTCGCCGCCTACATGCTTGCGGACACGGGTCGGGCCGACGACGCCGAGTTGATCGCATGTGAACTGGTCAGCAACGCGTTGCTTCACTCACGGTCCGGAGAACCGGGCGGATGGTTCGGTGTCGAGATCACGCGCCACAGCAACGTGCAGATCGCCGTCTACGACCTAGGGGGAAAGGGAACGCCGCGCTTCCCAGACGCCATCGCAAACGAGTCGAGCGAACGTGGTCGCGGACTGCATGTAATACGCAATCTCGCGGCACGGATAGGAGTGCGAGGTAGTCCGGAAGACGGTCATCTCGTCTGGGTTCTTCTCGACATTGAACGACAAAGCTCATGACCGCTGCGGAGGCATATCCGGCTGCCGGATTGGCGTGGTTGCCGGCCCGTTGGTCGCACTGGAGATTTCTGTGTCCAGCCGAGTTGGGGTGCAGTGCAAGGAAGTAGGTCATTATCCGACCAGAATGGGTGGCCCCTATGCAGGGTGATGCTGGCCAGCCGGTTCCTTCCTGAGTAGAGGGATGGCTTTGAGGAGTTGACTCATGCCCCTCAAGGAACGCGGTTGGCGGCTGGACGCTTCTGGACGTGGGTGCTCGGCAGAGGCTGGTTGCTCATCCCATCCCCTTGCGATTGGAGGATAAGCCCGACATTGCACCGTCCATCCAAGGGCGGTGTGGTTCGCAGCAGCTCACCTGTTAGGGCTGATGTGCAGTCCATCGGTGGCGGTAGCCGCCGCGTCCTAGGTAAGGGCTGGTGAGGACGTGGTGAATGGCGGCCCAGGTCATCAGCGTCTTCCATGGGACAGGTTGAAGCTCACGGATCGCATGGGTGAGGGCGGTGTTGTAGGTGGTCAGCGCTGTCCGAATCTGGTGGTCGGGGATCGGGCCGTGTGTCATGGCAAGGGTGACGATCAGTTTGGCCAGGTCGTATCCCAGCGGCGCCAGAGTGACGGTGTCGAAGTCGACCAGGACGGGGCCGTTGGTGCTGATCAGGAAGTTCCGGGGGTTGCTGTCCTTGTAGAAGGCGGCGGGTCCGGCCAGCGTTTCGTCAAGCGCGTTCATGGCGTCCGAGAGAGACAGCGCTGGTTCGGGCACGGCTCGCTGGGTTAGCAGGCGGATGATGGCGATACGGCGGTGCGAGACGAAGTCGGGAATGGTTACGCCTGTGGTGGTGTGGTGGGGGCGGTCCAGCCGGGCCCGGTGCAGCTCGTGTTCGTAGGCGACGCGGTGTAGGTCACCCAAGAGACAAGCGAGTGCAGGAAGGTCCTGGGGGCGGGCGTGGACTCCGGCGATGTGCTCAAACTCCAGCTTGTGAGGGTGTGCCACGAGCAGCCTAGGGACGGGCGCACCGAGGCTGGCGAGCCAGGCGTGGTGTGCGGCGGCTGTGCGGCATCTCGCCGTTCCGTCTGGGCTGTCGGGGTAGTGCTTGGTCCAGCGCCGAGGCTTGGCTGTCATGACGGCTGCCTGGCAATGACGTAGGTGATGGTGGACGTGGCGGTCAGGGGGGCGTTGCCTCGGCGGCGCCGTAGCTGCTCCGCCAGTTTTGTTGGGTCGGTATCCAGCGGCGGGGGGAGCTGGTACTTGGGGACGGTGACCAAGTAGTCGGCCAGGTGCGCCGCGTCTCTGAAAAGGAAGACGTGTTGGTCATGAAGGACGGCCTCAACCGTCAGCACATTGCTGCACAGGGCGGGGAGGCGACGACTGTCCGCAGCCGCGTACAGGCTCGGGCGGGTGGTGGCGCCAGAGTCCAGGCCCGTGACAGTGAGAAGATGATCGAGCTGGTGATAGCTGTCGGCAGACTTGGTGACCAGCACCGCGACGCTGCCGGGGCGCAGGCAGCGGGCGATCTCGGCCAGGACATGCGCGGGAGCCGGCGCGTGATACAGGCTGAACACCGCGGTGACGGCGTCACAGGAAGCCGCAGCTAGGGGCAGGGAATGGAAATCGGCCTGCAGGTAGCCGACTTGGGCCTTGTCTGGAGTGTGTCGGTTACGAGGCAGAGAAGTGGCCAGGTGGTGCCGAGCGGCGTCCAGCATGGTCGGTGAGGCGTCGACGGCCAGCAGCCGCGCTCGTGGGAATCGCTGGGCGATGACACGAGTGGGGCGCCCGGTGCCGCAGCCGAGGTCGGCGATGAGCGGAGCCGGGTGATCGGTCAGATGCGGAGACTGGCGGGTGAGCAGGTCGGCGACCATGTTTCCGACATGGGCTCCGCGGATCTTGGCGGTCAGCAGGGCGTTGCTGCGCCGCTGGACGCGGACGCGGTCGGCGTACAGGGCAGGCACCGTGTGTGGATCGGTGAACGGGTTGCTGCCGTTCGAGGACTTAGGCGGCATGGTCACCGCCGTCCGTGCACGCCGGAGGAGGAGCGGGCTATGTGAGTTGTTCGACGAGCCGGTTGGCGGCGCGCCGTGAGCGGACGATGTGCACCTGGGCGTGTCCGGCGTGTTCGGCGATCAGTGCGCGGACTCGGGGGGCCATCTCGCGGCGGTAGCCCCAGATGTAGCGAATGAAGCCCCAGTTGATGTTGTCGTAGACGCCGTCGTTCTTGTGCTGGCCTCCGCGATAGCGCCAGCGGCGCTGGGCTATGCCCCACAGGCAGGTGATCGCGGGCAGGTCCAGGAAGATCACGTGGGTGGCGCGGCGAAGCCGGATGGGGAGTGTGCCGGCGTAGTTGCCGTCGATCACCCAGCTGTCCGCTGCGACGAGTTCTTCTTGGATTTGCGCGAACTTGTCTTGTGGCAGCTTGTTCCACTCGTCGTCGTAGTAGACGGCGTCCAGGTGGATGATCTCGGTGCCGATGCGCGCGGCGAGACGGCGGCCGATGGTGGTCTTGCCGGACCCGCCACAGCCGATGATCGCGACTCTTTTCAGCGGTTGCGTCGGGCTGGGCTCCATGGAGGTTGACGGTACCGGCTGCGAGGCCGTGTGTCGGTCGGGCACGCCAAATGCTCGGCACGATCTCCGCTGTCCTTGCCGCAGTGTCGGACGCGGTCATCGTGCAATCCATCCGCCATGTGGGGCCGTGCTGTGATACAGCAGGTCGTTCAGGGTCTCTAGCTGCGTCGACAGTCGGAAGATCTCCAGGTGGCGCAGGCAGCGGCCGATGAGATCAGCGTGGCCTGTGCCGCCTGCGAGCGCGGCGAGGTTGTCGAGGACATGGCGGACGTCGGCCGCGTCAGTGATGATGAGCTCTTCTGGGACGACCTTGTCAGCTGAGCGGAGTTCGGACGGGGTGATTGGCAGGCATCCGGCCAGTACCGCCTCGAAGATCCGCTGGGTGAACTGGCCACGCGCGGCGGTCCGGTCGGGGGCCAGCAACACAGTGGCCAGGCTGCGCCGATACAAGCGATCTACCTCGGGAAAAGGGATGCGGCCGATGAAGTGGACGTGGGGCCATCGGTCGGTGGTGGTCCACTTGCCGGCGACCAGGTGATCGACCTCGGCGGCGGCAGGCGCGAAGTAGCGGTCGAACTGCCGGTCGCGGTCGTACTGGTTGCCAATGTAGACGAGCGGCAGGTCACGGTGGAGGGCGGCAAGTCGGTGTGGGTCGGCGGTGTTCAGAACGTTGTCGTTGATCGGGAACAGCAGACGGGCTGCGCCGGGCCCGGGGTGCAGTGCGGCCTCGCAGACGGTCACGTGTGGCGCGTGCCGCAGCGAGGCATCGGTGGCGAGCTGAAGATCCTTGTCCCAGATCAGGGTAGGGATGTGCCGGTCGCGGGTGTAGTGGGCCAGGAGCTCGGCTTGGCGGTGCAGGTCGCACGTGTGGCCGGGGCTGCCGCAGGTGGTGGTGTTGCGGCCTTCGATCGGCCAACGCCATTCCAGCATCAGCGCGTCCACGTTCGGAAAGCCGCTGTCCCAGGTGTAGTGGTCGCGCAGGTCCTCGTCGGCCTCGTCCAGGTCACGGTTGGCCTGAAGGAAGACGACTTCGTGGCCGAGGTCGGTGATGATGCCGTCGATAAGGGTGCGGCGGTGGCTGCGCCCGCCATCGGGGGTGTCCGTGATTCCCGCGCCGAGGAAACCCCAGAAGCTGTAGCCGATTCTCATCACTCGGCCTCCATGTCTGGTTTGAAGTCGGCGCCCGATGACGGAGCGCTCTGCGCAGTGGCGGTGAGCGGGGATACGTTGGAGCGTGCGGTCTTGGTCACCCACCACTCGCCGATCAAGGCCGCGTCCAACCCGGATGCTGTCAGGCAGTCCAATGCCTGGTCGACGGTGCCGCAGATCGGTTTGCCCTTTACGTTCAGCGAGGTGTTGATCAGTACCGGGTGGCCGGTGATGGCGGCGAACTCGGCCAGGATCTCGGCCAGGAGCGAGTTCTGCTCGTGCGTGACTGTCTGCACACGAGCCGTGCCGTTGACGTGCACAACCGCGGGGACCGTCTGCCGGGCGAGGTCGGTCACACCTGAGGCGATCGACATGAACGGCGACGGCTGGGCGAGGGTGAAATAGTCGCTGGCGTGGTCGGCGAGTACGACGGGCGCGAATGGCCGGAATGGCTCTCGATACTTCACCGTGGCGTTCAGCCGGTCCACAACGCCGGGCGTCAGCGGTGACGCCAGGATCGAGCGGTTGCCCAGTGCACGCGGCCCAGCCTCCAGCCGCCCTTGGAACAGACCGACGATCTGCCCATCTGCGAGCCGCTGCGCGATCAGTTCGGCGGGCTCGGAGAGCCGAACCGCGATCAGCCCCGGCCGCGGTTGGCGAGACAGCCGTACCTCGTCGTAGCTGGGACCGAGATAACAGGCTCCTGCGACGCCGGACGGGAGACGCCCGGTGAGCGTTCGATGCAATGCCAGGGCCGCACCTGCCGCCGTACCTGAATCCCCGGGGGCGGGCGGGACGGTGACCTGCTCGAACTCGGCCTGCTGGCAGATCTTTCCAATGGCTACACAGTTCATCGCGACCCCGCCCCCGACCATCAGCACCGGCTCGCCGGTCAGGGCCCGCGCCAGCCGTGCAAGGTGCACCATGACGTGCTCGATACGCTCCTGAAGCGCGGCGGCCAGATCCCGGTGGACCTGTTCCACTGGGGCGTCTGGGGCGCGAGGTGGGCAGGTCGCGGCGATAAACGCCTCGCTGACGCGCGGCCACGCCCGTGACAGCACCCGCAGCGGGAACCACCGCACGTCCACACGAAAGCCGCTGGAAGTGAGCGGGATGGCCTGGCGGAACAGGTTTCGAAAGCGGGCCGGGTCGCCGGTGGCGGCCAGCGCCATCACCGTGCCTTCCTCGTCACCGCGTCGCCAGCCCAGGTGCGCCGTGACGGCACCGTAGACATACCCGAGGGAGGCGGGATCGTTGACGGTGAGCAGGCGACGCAGGTGCAGGCGCCCGTCGGCGGCACGGCGTGCGTGGGTGATGGTGGTGGTCGCAGACTCTCCGAGGCTGTCGACTACCAGCACCGCCGCCCCGCGTGCAGGGGCGAGACG
Source organism: Actinomadura rubrobrunea NBRC 15275 (assembly GCF_001552235.1). NCBI lineage: Bacteria > Bacillati > Actinomycetota > Actinomycetes > Streptosporangiales > Thermomonosporaceae > Actinomadura > Actinomadura viridilutea. The sequence continues at coordinate 27,840 of NZ_BCQU01000041.1, forward strand.
GTCGGCACCAGCGGCGAGGGCGTACAACCCGTGCGCCAGGTGATGCTCCACGCCGGTTATGGCCGCGTTCGGGAAGCAGCGTGCGAACTGGGCGTACCGCTCGCGGGCCAAGACGTGGACGCGAGCGAACGAGCGGGCGCGCGGCAGGGAACGCCGCATTGTGGTCGGGCACAGCAGATGGGCCAGTGAGGCGGCGGCAGCCGTCAGGTAACGGCGCGGGTCGAAGTTGTAGGCGACGTGCGTGACCTGGCTCGGCGACAGGTTCGCCTCATCCAACAGCCAGGAGATCGCCTGCTGTGGGTAGGCGCGGGTGTGCTTATCGCCGTTGAGGCGTTCTTCCTCTACCAATCCCACCAGGCGCCGGCCCGCGATGAGCGCGGCGGCAGAGTCGTGCGTGCCCGAGCACAAGCCGAGCACCACCGGCTCCGTGGGGGCGGCCGTAATCGCGTTCATGGGCGGTCACTTTCCGGGATCGGGTCGGGCAGGTGTTGGGCGGCGCGGTCCAAGTGCTCGTACCAGGCGAGCAGTGCTTCACCCAGCGGCCCGCCAGTGGCATGGGCCAAGCGGTACGCGTCGTCGTGGTCACCGCCACGGCGGATGCGGTAGCTGCGCATCACGGCCGCCGCCTTGGCCCAGCCGGGGTGATCGAGGTCGCGGTCCTCGATCACCGCCTGCAAGAGCGTGTCGAAGTCCTGCCATGGCACGCTCAACTGCGGCATCACCGGGCTCGGGCGGACCGCGAGACCCGTCAGCAGGTCTTGGGCGGCAGGCAGATGCTCGTCGTAGAGATGCAGCGACATGACGTGGTGGTGGTAGGTGCCCAGTTCCGCTCCCACCCAGCTGGCCATCAGCTCATGCAGGACGGTGTCGGTGAACAGGTCGTAGCAGAAGCCCAGCCACAGGTCCTGGCTACGCATCGTGGTGTGCAGGTCCAGCCGTCCGTCGCGCAGGATGAACTGCCATCCGAGCGTGCACGGCACGTCTTTGTTCCCCTTGTGGTCGCGGAGCGGGTCCCACAGCTGTACCACTGCACGCCGTGATTCCGGATCGTCCAGCAGCAGACGGCGGGCCTGATCGAGCTGGTCAATGCGCCCGGCCCAGGCTCGCAATCGAGGGCCGTAGGCGCCGCGCAAGACGTGGTCATCAGCGAACTGTCGCAACCGCTGGTTGTAGGTGTAGATCCATCCGTCGTCCACTCCGGCCAGAATCCACACTGTCTCCGCCACCGCGAACGCCGCGTTGATCACCCGGACCGGCGGGGCGCACACCAGCCGCCGTCGCGGGGAGGTCAATTCCAGATGGACGTCAACGACTTCCCGCGTGGACAGGCCGCGCGGCGCAGAGGCGGCCCCTTGTTCCACGACGACCGCGACGGCATCACGCCACAGTTCGGTTGCCGAGTCATTGGTCAGCGCGATCATTGCGTGGCCCCTCCGCGCGAAGGCTCCGCCCTGCTCGGCGCCGCCCCGGACCAGTCGGGCGGTGCGGATGGGGCAAACATTTTGCGAAGGTGCTGCCACTGTCGCCGCAGGCCCTCGTCCAGCCCGACCTTCGGGAACCACCTGAGCACCAGCGCGGCCCGGGTCAGGTCGGCGCGTGTGGCGGCGGCATCGCCCGCTCGGTCACCAGTCTTCCGCAGCGGCACCGGTGCGCCGACCAGGTCTCCGATTCTCTCGGCGACCTGCCGGAGCGACGCCGCGTCGCTTCCGGCTGCGTTCACGACCAGGCCTTGGCCCGCGTCCAGTGGCGCGGCAATCGCCGCCAGGGTGGCCTCGACCAGGTCGGAGACGTACGTCCAGGTGTGGGGTACGGTGCCGGTCCCGTACAGAGGAAGCGGCTGCCCGCTGACGGCGGCGGTGAACATCCGGTTGATCACCATTGCCGGACGGCAGCCTGGCCCGAATGCGGTGAAGAACCTCAGCGCAACAACGCTCATCGTGGAACGCGGATGTCGGGCGTAGGCGAGTGCCAGTCGCTCCGCCGCGAGCTTGGCCACGCCGTACGGGGAGGTCGGCTCGGTCGGCGCGTCCTCACTGACCGGCCCGGTCACACCCGGCCCGTACACGTGGGAGGAGGAGGCCAGGACCACCCGAGGCACACCCACCAGCTGACATGCGCGCAGTAGCCGTTGCGTGCCCAGCACCGACGCTGCGTGGTCGGCGAACCCCGTATCCCACGAAGCGGCCACATCGGTGGCCGCCGCCAAATGCACCACCGCGCCGACCTGTGCCAGGAGCCCGGACAGCTCGCTCAGTTCCATTGTGGTCAAATCGGCCTTAACCTGGCACAGGCGCGAATTGACGATCAACGACGCTCCGTCATTGGGCTCGGGGCAGCGTGTGTCCACGCCGATCACCGGCACGTTCCGCTCCACCAACGCCGCGCGCAGGTGCCGACCGATGAACCCCTCCGTGCCGGTCACCAGCACCGGCCTCGACAAGGTCGTCGACGTGGGCGGCAACTGCGAGAGAAGATCAGAACGCTCCACCATGGGGTACCGCCTCTCCGGTCCGAGGGCGCAGAGGTGATCTCCGCAATCGGATCCCAGGACCTCACGCCTCATAGACAAGCCCGACGACAGGTCCGCCCGACAGTGGTGCCGATGGTGCGGACCTGAGCCCCCTGTAGCGGCCAGTAGTGGCCTGGTAGCGCGCATAGCGAACCGGTAGTGGCCATAGCTCACCAGCATCAGCTCGTCTACTGTCGCCAGTACCGTGTCCAATGTGCTGCGGAGGAAGCGCCGCGCGGAGCCGGTTGCGCCACTCATGGAGGTCCCATGCCTGACGCGCCGCTGAAGGAGCTGCTGGCTACGATCGGCATGAACGGCGAACGTTTAGCCGGACGAGTTAACGCGCTTGCCGAAACGCTCAGGCTCCCGCAGCGCGTGCATCCGAAGACCCCTTACAAGTGGATCCAGGGGCAGACGCCGAAACCCCCCTGGCGATCGCTGGTCGTCCAAGTACTCAGTCAGGAGCTGGGCAGGACCATCACCGTCGAAGAGATGGGCTGGCCTCCTGACGAGCCGGACACCGTACCTGCGGCCGCCGGTCTACAGACTCCATGGACTGCGGCGGGGACCTTGCGCGCACTCCGTGCGGTCACCCACGCTGGCCTCATGGACCGGCGCCACTTCATGATGCTGATGGGCACAGCGCTGACCGCACCTGCCCACGAATGGCTCATCGCTCACCCCGCACAGGCCGCCGCACGCGCCGCTGGTTCCAATGTCCCGATCAGTGTCGTCGACGACCTGGATCACATCACCGACCGACTGCGCCGCATGGACGACCAGATCGGCGGCGGGCAACTCCTCAGCCTGATCCACGAACACCTGCGGTACGTCACCACCCTGCTGGACGAACACAGCTACACGGCCACAGTCGGCCGCCGCCTGCACGCCACAGCCGGCGAGCTGCTGCGCCTGGCCGGATTCGCCGCCTTCGACGACAACCAGCACGCACGCGCTCAGCGTTACTGGATCGCCGGACTCCACGCCGCTCACACTGCTGGTGACCGCGCGCTGGGCGCCAACATACTCGGGTTCATGTCCTGCCAGGCCAAAGACCTCGACGGCGGCCGCGAGGCAGTGATACTCGCCGAAACCGCCCGCAGCGCCTACCCCGGCGCCAGCCCGAAGGTCAGGGCCATCCTTGCGCTCCGCGCAGCCGAAGCCAGCGCCAACGACCAGACCGCTACCGCTACCCGCCGCGCCGCCACCACGAACCGCGCGATCGACGCCGCCTTCGATGCCCTCGCCGACCAACCAACTTCCACCGGAGATCCCGGGTGGAGTTACTGGATGAACCTTTCTCAAGCTCACGCGCAGGCCGGCTACTGCCACATGAAGATCGGAGACTACCGCCAGGCGCGGTTCCACCTCCGCCGCGCGCTTAAACTCCAAGACTCCACATACTCGCGCGAACGCGCCCTACGGAAGTTTCTCCTCGCCACCACCTACATCAAACAGCAACAGCCTGACCTCGACGCCGCGTTGGCCCAGGCGAACGAAGGAGTCGCCATCCTCAGCTCTGAGGTCAACTCCGCGCGGTGCCTGGGCCATCTACGCCGCTTCGCCGACGCGTTGACCCCGTTCCGCCGGTCCGCCCCGGCCAAGGACTTCCTCGCGCAATCCCGAGCGCTCATCAACAGCCGTCCGTAGCCGATCTGGTACCGATGTCGGCAAGCGGCCCACACTCGCGATCGGAGGTCCTATACGGCTGGCGACAATCGGCCCCTGACCCCACCGGATGGGACGACTACGAGCTGCTCAGGGAGCTGCCATGCGAAGTGTCGATTGGTGCGCGGCGGCACCCGGTGCGCTCTCCTGGCGCGGCTCGGTGATGAGCCCTACCGGGTGCCGCCGTGTTCTCATCTCCTCGCAGGTCACAAGATCCTGTCGGGTGGGGAGAGCTTGGGGACACCGTTGTTAGGCAGCATGTGCTCCACTCCGACGACGATGCATACGACTCCGTAGGGCGAACATGGCCGCTGCGTCCAGGTCTGCAGGCAGGGAACTCATGTGACGGTCCCGTTCAGTTCACGGGTGAGCCTGTCGATGCACCCGGCGACATCCTCGACACGTGCGATCGGTGACCCGTCGGCCAGCCAGCAGAACCACCAGCCGCCGTTGCGGTAGTCGCAACTCACGTTGACTGCGCGGCGCGGCTTTCCGTACCGCGAGACGTTGACCCAGGACACTCCGCGTTGCTGGACGAGGCGGCCATCCATGTCAGGGCGGACCTGGATGGCCGCGTGGAGTGCGGCCAAGTGCTCGCGTCTGCGGTTGTGCGGCGTCGGCCGGTCGGTGGTCGCCGCGTGCCTTCCCCTGTCAAAGCTCATGGTTCACCTCACTTCTCAGATTGCGATTGCCGGTGGAGGCGGCGCGGTCAGTGGATTGGGGGGACGATCCCCGACGGCGCCGCCTCCACCTTCCTTGCTGGGCCGCTGGTCTTCCCACAACGGCCCTGCCCGGTGACACGTGAAGTCCCGCGAATCTCCACGGGTCACCGAAGCCCTTTTCAACTCGTCTCGGGCTCGACGGCTCCCGGAAGAGCAACTGGCATTGCGTGTCCTGACCGCTGGAGGCAAGAACGGTCATGCCTGGTTGCGGTGAGCAAGGTGCACAGAGCGTCGACAGCCAGTTCAAGATCGGGGTACAAGGCGAGATAGACGCCAGCGCCCTTCTCGTACCACCACTCGGCTCCGCCACCACGCGCCACAGTTATGGTTTCGTCGCAACGCGGCGCCTGTTCCGAGCACACTCTCAAACGAGGCGGGTTCTCGTCGCACTGCCTTAGCAAGGTCCAGTCGCGACGGTGCAGTACCCGAGCCAGCCGGTCCAGCCGACGCCGAGCGGTCCATCGCGCCCATGCCGAGCCCAGCGGCGGCGCCTGCGTTGTGCATGCGGCAATGGCGTCTTGCGCTGCCCCGCCCCCGGGCCCCAGCCGGGAAATGAGGGAGTTGAGCGTGCAACTCATAGCCGCCACCTGGCCCACACGACCTTGCCGGTGGGGTAACTGTCGCACCCCCACTCGTCGCTGTAGGACTCCACCAGGTAGAGCCCGCGGCCGGCCTCGTCGTCCAGGTTTGGCTGTCGCGCCTCCGGAACATCGGGTGACGAGTCGCCCACGGCGATCTCCAACTGGTCGCTGCACATTGACAGGCGCATCGTGATGTGAGTGCTGCGGTCCGCATGCCGCACCGCGTTGGCGAGTAGTTCGCAAGCCACCTGTTCCGCGTCTGCGGCACGGTTCGCTGCCCCCCAGGCGCGGACACGATCGGCCACGTCACGGCGTCCTCGAGAGACCGATGCCGCGTTGGGCGCGTAGAGGAGTAGCGCGGTCAGCGGGTTCGGTCGTTGATCAGTGGGAGTTGCCTGCATCTCGTGTGACATGACGGATCCTCGTGGCGGGTTGTGTGTGTCTCATGACAGAGAGTCGCGATGGCGGGGTAGGTTGTCACCCTGTTCTTGGTAAACCTGGTAAACGCTGGTAAAGGGGGGCCGCGGCATGCCCACGAACCCGTCCCCGGATCCACGCCTATCGATGTGGGCGTGGATAGCCCGTGACCTGCGGCTTTACCGCAAGCGGCGGGGACTGTCCGGTGACAGTGTGGCCAGGCTGCTCAACGTGGGGCGGTCGGCCATTTCCAGACTGGAGAACAATCAGGAGCATCTGTCGCCGGAGCAGGCGGAGATCCTGGACGAAGCATGGAACACCGGAGGGCACTTCAGTCTCTTGGTGTGGTATGCCGCAAAAGGTCACGATCCTGACTGGTTTCGGCAGCACGTGGAAATCGAGAGGCAGGCGTCGATCATCAAGATCTGGGAACTGGCATGGGTTCCCGGACTGCTCCAGATCGAGGACTATGCACGAGCGTCGCTCGCGACCAGCGGAGCACGGAACGTCGAGGAGCAGGTGGATGTGCGGATGAAGCGTCAAGCCCTGCTCGCAAAGGAACCGCCTCCGATCCTCTGGGTCTTGATCTGGGAGGCCGTACTGGAGGTGCCGGTTGGCGGACCTCAGGTCATGGCACGCCAGCTCCGGCATCTTCTCGACGTCTCTGAGAGTCCCAACATCAACATCCGGGTCGTCCCCAAGATGGCTGGACCTCACCTGGGGCTGGACGGAGCTTTCAAGCTGATGACGGTTCCTTCGGGAGAGGTGGCGTACGTCGAGGCGCCAGGCCCGCTGCCGCAGGCGGACCAAGCCTTCGTACCGGGGGGAAGACTGGTAGTGGGCGCGGCAGAGGTGCGCACCTATGCCATACGGTATGACCACATTGGACAGGAAGGGTTGCCCCCCAAGGAATCCCGAGAACTGATCATCCGACAGATGGAGGCCATGCAATGAGCGCTCCTGCAGGTGACCTCGCCTGGCGCAAAAGCAGCCACAGTACCGCACAGGGCGGTGACTGCGTGGAGGTTGCCAGCTTTCCCAAGGCCATCGCTGTCCGGGACAGTAAGGCCCCCGAGCGGGGGTACCTGACGCTGTCGAATGAGGTCTTCGCCGATTTGGTCGCCCGCGTGAAGCGAGACGAGATGGACATGTGACCCGAGTGTGCCAATCAGCGACCCCTCCCAGAGGGGTCGCTGTCATTTTGGTCGAGCGCAAGCCGTAATAGGAAGGGTGCCAGACGGCCTTCGATACTCGGGTTGCGTTGGAAAGCATCAAGGGGATGTGTGGAAGGGGTACGGGTGGCGACGCGGTAGTCAGAGCTTGCCGCTAGCGCTGGATGATTTCGTCGCAGTTGTTGGCGTACTAGCGCTGCCGCTTACCACAGGGAGTGCGCCCTAGTTCACCTGACGTTGGAGCAAACGGTTAAGACAAATGCCACTAGAAAGCTGGCGGACTGCAAGCGCCGGCTCACCAGTACCGGGCCGCTCTACATCCGGGTCGATTCCGTCGAGGTTGCCAAGTAAAGCGCTGGCGCCGAGCAGGAATGCGCGCGGTTTGAATCCGAGCAACGAAGCATCAGGAGCTTCGAACCGGCCAGGATAGAGGAGATCACTTCTTGGTTGCGTTGGCGGGCTGGCTCAGACCGCGGCCACCACCGACCCGATCTCTATTGGGAGCCAGGGTGCAAGACCTCCTACTACCAGAAGCAAGTAGTGGAGGCCCGAGTTGTGTCGGACCCCACATGAGCGAATGGTTTGTGTCCCAGGAGAGGACGACGTGAAACTCGCGGTAGGCGTTCCTAACGTGCCGCGGTGCCACTCGGGCGGCCATGTGGTAGACCGCTCGGTAGACCGCTTATGAGCGACACCCTAAAGCGGTGGCGTTCCTGCAGGTACTCGGCACCCCTAAGGGGGCCACTGGGAGGTCCGACTATCACCAAAGGGGATACTGAGTAAGCAGCGATAGTGCGTGGCCGGCCAGCCGTGCCGGGCTGAACGCGCCTTCCTGTGGCCGCATGTAAGCTGCGACAAGAGGTGACGGCCAGCCGCGCGAGTTGTGGACGAGGCTCTCAAGTGTGCGGTGTCTGACAGGTTGTCGGGCCAAGGCTGAAGAGGCTGTCTTGAGTAGAGGCGCGAACGCTCTAGTAGCTGCGCCGGTTTTGGTGCAGACTTTATGTAGTGGCATTTGTTAGTGCAAGGAGGGAAGCAAGTCCAGACGTTCAGGTGACGCAAAAACTAGGCGGATGTCCTTGCCAGTTGGTGTCGGGGCGAGTCACAGTCGAGCTGCAAACACAAGAACGGTGTCGGAAACCCGGCTGTCGAAACCTGGAGGGAAAACGACATGACTGCTGTCGACATTCGCCCGACCGCCATCGCGGAAACGTGCCACAACGATGACACGGGAAAGCAGGACGTCGCTGCCGCATCTACATCCCACCCGCGTCCTTCGGGCGCCGGAGCCGTAGTTTGGGAGGCGCTGAACGACGCTCCCGGAAGCACGGTCGCCGCCATCGCCGAGGCGACAGGTATCAGCAAGGCAACCACGGCACGGACGCTGACGACCCTGGAAAAGATGGGTCACGCAACCCGACTTCGTGGCACCCGCAAAGGCGGCAAGCGAACCCCGGATATCTGGCACCCCGTCACCGTCGCCATGACCTCTGAACACGCTGACACTGACGACAAACCGAGCACCGCAGAGAAGCCGGCTCAAAGGCCCAGCGGCGATTTGGACGAGCCTAACGCCGGCCACGACCCTGGTTCTGGCGAGACGGCGGAGACGCAGGACATCGCTCAGTCCACCCCCGAAACAGAACTGGACGCAGCTGCGGCGGCCGAGGCGCGCGAGGCCCTGTCGACCTTGGCCGCCGCAATCAACGCGGCTTTGAAAGCTCTCAATTCCGGTAACCGAAGCGAGGCGCTTACAGCCACCGAAACGGTCTACAGCGGTTCCGCGAAGGCGCGGCGTCTGGTCCGTGCTGCGGTCAACGGACGGCCGCGCAGTTCGTCCGGCCGGGTCCGTTGCCTGCCCGGTGAGATGCGCGCCAAGGTGGCCGCGCACCTGGCCGCACACCCGGGAGCCGAGTTCACGCCACACGAGGTGAGCAAAGTCATCGGTCACTCGGCTGGTGCCGTTGCCAATGCCCTCGACCGCCTTGTGAGCACCGGCGAGGCCGAGATGACGTGCGAACGTCCTCGCCGCTACACCGCCGCCCGCCCCAGCCAGGACGCGGCCGCACTGCCGGAGAGGACCACGGCGTGAGCACCGGGCGGGCGACCGGGACACCGGTGCCCGCCCCGCCCCCACCCAAGGCCGCCGCTACCACGTGCTTCGGAGAGCCACGATGACTACGACTGTTCCCGCCGCCACGCCGTCGCCTACTTCCAGCGGCACCGCGGCGCCTGCCGCAGCGACCAGCCGCACCCGTACTGGCCGACTTGGCCAAGGTGAACTCCGCCGCAGAGTCGCCGTTCATCTGGCAACCCACCCTGGCACGGCGTTTACCCCGGGCGAGATCGCCCGAGCCCTCGGCCGATCGGCCGGAGCCGTGGGCAATGCCCTGGAAACCTTGGCCGCACGGGGCCATGCAGAGCAGGTCAACACCAAGCCGCGTCGGTTCCGCGCCACGGCGACCACCACCAGCGCCACGGTTAGCCCCAGTCCCACAAAAGCCACTCCGCATGCGTCGTCCTCACCGCAGGCCACCCCGTCCACCACGGCGACGCCGCACACATCAGCAAGCTCGCCATCGAAGGAAAGCCTGGCAACCGGCACCACGCACAACCCGGCCCCGGTACCACGCCCGAATGGCCAGACCTACCACCCGCGGCAGCTGGCCGACCTGCCCGACGTGACGGCCCTGCGCCGCCTGCGTGACGCGTCCATCCCCGCGCTGTTGTACGGTCCGCCCGGCACTGGCAAGACGTCCCTGGTGGAGGCGGCCTTCCCCGACCTGATCACGGTGGCGGGGGATGGGGACACCGCCGTCGCAGATTTCATCGGCGAGTACACCCAGACACCGGGCGGCGGCTATGAGTTCGTGTACGGACCGCTGGTCACCGCGATGACCGTAGGCCGATGCCTGTTCATTGACGACGCCACCCTCATCTCGCCGAAGGTCCTGGCCGTCGTCTATCCCGCCATGGACGGCCGACGCCAGATCACCGTCAAGACGCACAAGGGCGAAACGATCAGCGCCGCCGATGGCTTCTATGTGATCGCCGGGCACAACCCCGGCGTACACGGTGCAGTGCTCACCGAAGCGCTGGCCAGCCGGTTCGCCGTGCAGATCAAGGTCTCCACCGACTACGACCTGGCCCGCAGGCTCAAGATCGATTCCAAGGCCGTCAGGGTAGCGCGCAATCTGGCCCACCGGCAGAACTCGGGCGAGATCGGTTGGGCGCCCCAGCTGCGCGAGCTGATCGCCTTTCAGAAGGTCGCCAGTGTCCTCGGCACCGATGCGGCCATCGCCAACCTTCTCGGTATCGCTCCCGAAGAAGACCGCGACGTTGTCGCCGAGGTCATCAGTTCCATCTACGGCCGCACCATCGCCCCGCTGGCCCTCGGCCACCAACTCTGACCCACACGCGCCACTACCGGAGGGGACGACAACATGACGGCACACCTGATCGCCGCACCAACCCCGACCGCCGACCCGCGCGGCTCATGGTTGAAACTGTCCGCCGCCCTCACTGAGGCGGTCACTGACCTGGCCGACCGCGAAGACCTTACAGTCACCTGCGCCCCAGGACTCGGACGCGGCGCCCCGGGATGCTTCATTCCCGCCCTGGCCACCGTCGAGCTGGACGGCACACACCTTGGCCACGACCCCGCCACCTGCGACCCATCCCGCCCGGCCGATCGCAACCGCTACCCCGCGTTGTGGGGTGTCCTCGTCCACGAAGCCGCGCACGCCCGCCACAGCTGCTGGGCCACTCCCAACGGAACGCCCGCCGCCCATGTAGACGCTGCGATGACCCTCGAAGAATCGCGCATTGAAGCCGCTCAGATACGACGCCGCCCCGCCGACCGGCGCTGGCTGCGCGCGGCCGCCAGTCACCTCGTCCTGGCCGACTTCACCACCGCCTCCGGCGGCCCGGCACCGTCCGCCACGGCAATGACCCCGTGGAACGCCGCCCGCGCCGCCGGACTCCTGCTCGCCCGCACCGACGCCGGAATCCTCGACCACGACGAAACCGCCGCGCTGGCCGCCACCATCACCAAGATCCTCGGAGCCAGCCGCCTCAGCGCCCTCGCGGCCCTGTGGCACATCGCGCACATCACCGCCGACGACGACCACGAGACAATGCTCGACCTCGGCCGCCGTTGGTGCGCCATCGTCGGCACCGACCCCGACCAACCCGCACCCACTCCCACACCAGGCGCCACGGGCGAGTCCGAAGAACCCTCTGCGCTGGCCGAAGCGATCACGTCTACCGTGACCACCGTTACGATCGCCGAGACCTCCCGCAGTGCCTCGCCCGAACCCAACCCGCGCCAGCGGGAACGGGACGCGCGCGACGCCGCCGAACGCGCCGCCCGCCGCGTCTTCGGCGCAACCCACACCGACACCGGCCGCCGCGGACCGACCGCCATCAAACGCACCCGCCCGCCACGCCCCGACGAGCAGGCCGCCGCCCGCCGCCTGGCCCGTCGGCTACGAGCAGCCGCACACCGCGAACGAACCACCACCACCCACACCTCCGCCACCCCACCCGGCCGCCTGCGGATGCGCGAGGCGTTGGCCGCCGACGCCCAGCGAGCCGCCGGCGTCACCCCGACCGCCGAACCATTCATCAGGACCGTCCGACGCCACGTCCCCACACCGCCCCTGCGCGTCGGCATCGCCTGCGACGTCTCCGGCTCCATGAACGCCGTCGCGACCCCCGTCGCGTCGGCCGCCTGGATCCTCGCCCGCGCCGCCGCCCACGTCCCCGACGCGCGCTCGGCCACTGTCATCTACGGGGCGAAGGTACGGCCGATCACCCGCCCCGGCCGGACCCCGACCCGCGTTGCCGAGTTCACCGCGACCGACTCCACCGAAGACTTCATCGAGGCCGTAGAAGCACTCGACGCCGCACTTGACCTCAGCCGCCCCGGTGCCGCCCGCCTCCTGGTCGTCGTCTCTGACGGCATCTACACCACCCACCAACGCACCGCAGGCCAGCAACGCATCAACCGCCTCACCGCCGCCGGGTGCGCCGTCCTGTGGCTCGCCCTCGACAAGCGCGCACACCCCATGAAGGGCACCCAATTGGTCACCCTGGCTGACCCCGCCACGGCCGCCGACACCATCGGCCAAGCCGCCGCCCAAGCCCTCCGCAACGCCTAATCCGCGTTCCGGGACGGGGCCGCCCAACCTGCATGCCTCGCCCTCCGTATCCGCACCACGCCACCCGCAGGGCAGCTGCCCGAATGTGGGGAGATATAGCTTTACCCGGCCGACCCAGCCTGACGTGCGCTCCCCCGTCCACCCCCATTGCGTGCTGATGGCTACTGACCGAAGAAATCTTCCTCGAGTCGCTGCTTTGCATTCTCTGCTAGGCGACATTCGCTTCGATGTCGACAAGTTGTGCACGGCTCAACGAGCGCTTTTCGCTCATGCTCGTCTTCGACGATTGCAGCACACGTCATGTCGAAAGACATCCATCCGCTCGGCCAGTTGGTCGAGTGTATCGCCCCACCAAGATTTACTGCTTCATGAAAATCGAATTGTGTTGCACGGGCGCGATTGAATCGTACCCCTTGGTGGAAGGCAACGGACTCGAAGTGTCCCAAAGGGCCGAAGTTTGTGTCAACGAAACGCACATCACCTCTAAAGTCGCTTCCTTCGAACGTCGCACCATCACAGAAATTGGCATTATCAAAGATTCCTGTATCATTCAATAGTATCATCCTAAATGATGCCTCTTGCGTGTGGTGCGAATTGCCGAAGTTGGCTATTCCTTTGAACTTTGACCTGCCAAAACTGCATTCCAGGAATGAGGATCCGCTGAAGTCTGCTCCGTCATTGAATTGGCATCTTGCGAAATACGTTTGTCCTGCAAAGGTTGTGTTGGAAAAATTGGCATGGTCTACGAAGATGGTCTCTGAAAAGCTTGTTTCGCCATCGAGGTGGGCGCCGGGGAAGTCCAGCTTTCCTATTTGGGCGCCTTCAAGTTGGAAGTCTGTCAAACGGGCCCCGTGCAGATCTAGATTCAGATTTGTCCACTGATCGCCTTGGCGATCAGCGCCCAATAGGGTAAGAGGTCCACTGAGTTGGCGGCACAGCACAGCCTGGACTTCCTTGCGAAACGTGGCATCGTGCGAGTCGGTGGGGCAGCGTAGAAGGGTGCAAAATAGGTTGATCACTCGTTGGCGCATCTTTGGATACAGTTCCCCGATGAGCTCTACTGTGTCGAGTGCTGGTCTCCAAGTCCGATCGTTTCGCTCGGTGAGTGCATATGCTGCGCTCTGGAACTGTGCGAGAATGTGTGAGCTGCTGGCGGCGTTAGGAAATCCATCGAGAGTTGCAGTAAAGTCTGTTGCTGCATCTTCGGTTCCCTCCTCGGTGGCGCCGTGTGCTGCAGAGTTGTTAGATGGCCGCTCCTTCGGCTTCTCCTGAGTTGTGGGCGGAGTGGAGGAAAAGGGCCAGTCAATGATGGTCGTCTGGATCCTCATGCCAGAGAGATGCTGTCGCAGCATTGTCTCTGTTACTTTGGCGCCTGAAGTGGCATAACGGCGGGAAAGATTTTCCAGGGCCCTGAATAGGTCGTTGGCTGCAGTCACGCTGCCATCGGGGACGATGTTCCGTAGGCGTGCGACAGTAAAGCTCGCATCAGTTTCATCCACTCCTTCTAGTCGAAGTTCCCTCACCCAAAGAGCGTGCAGTATACGCCAACTCAGCTCAGCTGTCTCGATTGAGGCCGGAAGCTCTTTCGTCTTGTCGGCGGCCTTTTTGGTCAGTGCATCAAAATGGGTAAGTCTGTCTCGAACATCCTGACTGATTCGTCCGGGTGTTGTGACTGCAGTGCGGAAGGCTGCATTATCGGGCTGATCTCGCGCGATGACAGCAAGTTCACGGATCTGTTGGACAGCTTGATTGGGACTGGCTACAGCCAAGCCAAGGCGCCAACGACCAGCGGAGACCTCTTCCCAGTTAGCGCTGACCACTCGTAGGTAAGACACTAGTAGGTCAGCAGTAGGTGCTTCGCTTCTCGTGAACTTCGGTGCTCGACGTACACCGATTGACAGCCATCTTTCGGCACCGTCGGGGGTGCGGCCGACCGCAACCAAGTCATCTACGGGGCTAGAAATTTTGTCTTGAAAGCGTATGGATATAGGATCTGCATCTGCGCCCAACTCGGGTATGGGATCACCTATGAGAAGGTGACTGAGTAGAACAGCACCGTAGCGATGTTCCAGGACGGAACCGCCTCCGCCCGTTGAGTATGGGCTTGCCATCTGCTCCTGCCCGTGCCGCTTGACCATGCCGACACCATATAGCGACGGGTAACCTCCTGCGTTCCTGTCCGGATGGGGGGCGGCCTGCGAGAAGGCGGCCGCGGTTTCGGAACGGCATAGGTCACCGGTGCGTGGTGGGACGGGAGAAGCCGATCAAGGTGCGGCGGTTGTAGGACTGGATCTGGACGACGGTGCCTCGGTGTGGGGCGGCGATCATCTTGCCTGGGGCGATGACGATGCCGACGTGGCCGGGGTTGTCGGGGGAGGTGCCGGGGCCGGAGTTGAAGAAGACGAGGTCGCCGGGCTGTTCTTGGCCTTTGGGGATGTGGGGTGTGTGCTTCCATTGGTCGCCGGAGACGCGGGGGAGGGTGATGCCGGCGGCGCGGTAGGCGGCGAAGGTGAGGCCGGAGCAGTCGAAGGCGTCGGGGCCTTCGGCTCCCCATACGTAGGGCTTGCCGAGTTGGGCATGGGCGTAGGCGACGACCTTTGCCGCGACGGCGTTCGCCGGTAGGGCGGGCGCGGTGCAGGCTGCCGGGGGTGCGGTGGCGCCGGGGGCTTTGGCGTAGGCGCGGGCTTGTGCGAGGACTTTGGTCACGTAGTCGTGGGAGTGGTTGTAGCGGAAGATCGCTGTTCGCAGTTTCTTGGGGGCTCCGTTGTGTTTGAGGTAGCGGGCGGCTGCGGGGATGGCGTCGGCGGGGTTGTAGCGGTCTTTGCGCCCGTCGTGGTCGCCGTCGACGCCGAAGGTTCGCCAGGTGGTCGATAGGAACTGCATGGGGCCTCCTGCTCCGGCGTGGTTTTCGCCGGAGCGGATGCCGGGGAGGCGGGATCGGCCGTGGTCGGATTCGGCCTTGCCGATCGCGGCCAACACCTCCCATGGCACGCCGTACTTGGCGGCTGCCTGACGGTAGAGCGCTAGGTAGTTGCCGGGGATGTCGGCCACCGCTCGGCCGGGCGGGGCGCAGGACGCGGGGAATGTGTCCTGGCGGGAGGTCATGGCGCCGGTGAGGCCCGCGAGCAGGGCGACGATCAGGAGCAAGGTGACCGCAAGCGCACCGAGGAGGATGTTCAACGGGTCACCTCTCGCCGGGGTGGGCGAGTTCTTCGGCGTCGGCGAGTTCGGCGAGTCGGAGGCGGGGGCCGGGTGAGGTGAGCGGCAGCCACAGTGGGCCGACTGGGCCTTGTGGGTGAGTGAGCGGGGTCTGGACGGCGGTTGCGACGGGGACTGGGCGGGGTTGTTCGGTGAGGTGTGTGCGGAGGTTGGCTTCGCGGGCGGTGCTGGGGAGCCAGAAGAGCACGATGGTTGAGATGCCGCTGGATTCGGCGAGGGCGGTGTAGCCGTCGAGCTTGGCGGCGACTTGGGTTAGGGGTTCGCTGCCGGTGTCGTGTTCGAGGAAGAAGTCGAGTCCCGCTTGTTCTCCGCGGGCGTTGGGTTCGATCCAGTGGCCGAAGGCGTCGGGGCGTACGAGGTCGCCCCACAGTGCGGCGCAGCGGCGTTGGGACCACCATGCGGCGAGCTGGGTGCCGTCGGTGCGTGTCCGGGCGTGGCGGTGGAGGGCGGCGAAGAAGTCGTTCACGCCGACCAGGTGGCCGAGCTGGCGGGAGTGGCAGACACTGAGTGCGGTGGTGCGGCGGTAGCCCAGCTCGGCAAGGTCGATGCCGCGTTGTGCGGCGAGGACGTGGGCGCCGGCGGGGCCGAGGACCCAGTGCCAGGGCAGTGTTCCGATCGGGGTCCAGGGTTGCATGCGTTCCAGTGCCGCCATTCGGTACAGCTCCAGGAGCCGGTGGCGTGCTTTGGTGGCGCTGGAGAAGAAGATGGCGGTGAGCTGGTGGGTGGTCAGGACGCGGTGCTCCCAGACCAGTTCGAGGATGTCCCGGTCGCGGTCGGTGAGGCGGCGGGCGAGGTCGGCGAGCAGTTCGGCCGTCACCCGGGGCGGTGGGGTGGTGCTGGGCTTGCGTGATCTGGTGGCGGGTCGGGTCATTCGCGCCTCCTCGGTCGGTTGGGTGCGGTGCTGTGGCTCGTCCGGTGACGGGGGTCGGCGAGAAGGCGCTTGGTGCGGGGTGTCGTGGGGGTCGTGGGGCGTGTGGTCGGGGTTGACCAGCGGCGGGCGGCTGTTCGTACGGCGTCTTGGCGTCCGGGGGTTGCGGGTGGGAGGGGGCGGGTGCGGAAGGTGAAGGCGCGGGTTTGTTCGGCGCCGGTGACCAGGCGTGCGGCGACTTGGTAGGCGCCGAGGTGGGCCAGGTCATGGGCGGACAGCAGGGGTGTGACGTGTCGCGCCAGGTCGGAGGCGTCTTCGGGGGAGGCGGCGAAGTAGAGCTTGTTGCGGGCGTCGGCAGACAGCGCCTCACGCAGGTCTTTGGGGAGTTGGGTGAGGTGCTGGTGGGCCAGGACGAGGGAGAGGCGGTAGCCGCGGGCCTCGGCGAGCACGTCGGCGATGGAGCCGGGCAGGTTGAGGAAGTTGTGGCACTCGTCGACGTAGGCTGCCGCGTCCGGGCGCTGGTCTTCGGGGACGTTGGCGCGGCGGGTGACGGCCTGCCAGGTGTGGGCCAGGAGCAGGGAGCCGAGGAGGCGTGCGGCGTCTTCGCCGAGGACGCCTTTGGGGAGGCGGGCCAGGATGATGCCGCCGGAGTCGAGGTGCCGGCCGATGTCGACGGTGGATTCGCTGGAGGAGAGGGCGTCTCGGACGAAGGGGCGGAGCAGGACGGCGCGGAGCTTGTTGAGGACGGGCCCGACGACGGCTGCGCGGCTGGCTGGGGAGAGTTGGTCGTAGTCGGCCCAGAAGCCGGACAGCAGTTCGTCGTTGAGCTGGGCGGTGATCCGGGCGCGGTACGGGGTGTCGGTGAGCAGGCGGGGGACTTGCGCCAGGGTCGCTTTGGGGCCGTTGACGCGGGTGAGGGTGAGGCAGGCCGAGCGCATCAGATCGTCCAGCCGGGGTCCCCAGGCGGAGGAGAAGCAGCGGCGGAAGATCGTGATGATCGAGTCGACGGCGAACGCGGGGTCGGGGCCGGCGAGGACGTTCACTGATGGAGGCGGTGCCGCGTCGGAGGGGTCGAACAGGACCGTGCGGTTGACGGCCTTGGACGGGAGACGGTCGAGGACGTCGACGATCAGGTCGCCTTTTGGGTCGATCACCAGGGCGCCTCTGCCTGCTTCGGCGTCGGAGAGGATCATCGAGGCGAGCAGGGTGGACTTGCCGACGCCGGTTTCGCCGAGGACGTGGACGTGCTGGCGCGCCGCCTCGACGGAGAGGGCTACGGGACGCGGGTGGCCGGTGTCGGCATCGCCGAGTATCCGGACGTTGCCCGAGGAGGGGATGGCGGGTGAGGGTGCCACCGGGCGGGCTCCGGCGCGGGTTACTCCAGGCGCGTCGGGGTCGAGGGGGAGATGAGCGAGTGCCGCCAGCTCGTCCGCCGACAGGAGGAAGCCGCGGCCCAGTCGGCGGGAGGTGAGGTGGGCGGCGGGGCGGTGGAGTCTGCGGCGTTTGAGGTGCTGGTGTGCGGAGCTGTAGAGCGCGAAGGTGGAGGCGAGGGTGTGGGCGTGTCCGCGTAGCCAGCCGCGCGCGGCGGCTTCGGGGCGGGAGTCGGTGGCGACAGCGTAGCGTATCTGCGCTTCGAAGCGCGGCTGGGCGGCCTTGGTCAGGATCGCGCGGACCTGGTCGGCGCGTTCGGGATGCATGCGTGTCAGCTCGTCGGCGCGGGAGTAGCCCGACATGCCCGGGCTGATCAGATCGAAGAGCCACGCTTGGGGCGCGCGGGAGCGTCCTCCGCGCAGGGCGGCTGCGGCTCGGTGGGCGCGCGCGAGTCGGCGGCCGGTGACCGGGCGGGCCAGGATCTGCACGGCGGCGTACTCGCCTTGGCCGAGGCCCGAGACCGCCGAGAGCAGTGCCCGCAGCGGGTCGGCGTCATGATCGCTGGCCAGCGGGAAGTGCTCCGGTCGGGCTGGCACGAGGCAGCCGCCGACCGAGGCCGCGGATACGGGGATGGGCGGTGTGGCCGGTTCGGTCTTGACGGTGGCACCCGGCCACGCTGCCCGGACCGTCTTCTCGACCATGCCCGGCGGCACCGTGCCGGGCACCCAGACCTGGATCCGGACGCCAGCGGCGTCGGCGACGTACTCGAAGCCGACATGGGGTTGACCGAGCAGCAGGCGTTTCCACGCGGGGCGGAGCAGTCCTGCCTGGTGAGCCCACCATCCTGAAGCGCTGGACGGCTCTACCACGGGTGGCAGGGAGATCTGAATGACGCGGGCGCCTTGCCTGAGCCTGTTGCTCCGCCAACGCCAGACCAAGGACCGCGCGCCGTAGAACCCGGTGCTGCTGGCGAATGTGATGGCCGCGAGGGTGGGGCCGTGGTCCGCGATGAGGTCAATGAACTGCTGCGGGTTGTCCAGCAGGTCGGGTAGGACGTGGGCTGGCCTGGTCACAGTGGGTCTGCCTCGTCGTTCTCGAGGCCGGATGCTTCGAGTTCGGCCAGTTCGGCGGGGTTGGTGGTGACGAGATTGTGCTCGGCGGGAGACGCTTCGCTGTAGAAGGCGGCTCGGTCGCCGGCGGTTCCGCCGCACAGCAGGCCCTCGCCTCGGTCGGCGGACAACAGGAATGCCTTTTCGCCGTCGGAAAGGTTGAAGGCGTCGGCAACGGCTTGGATGGCCTGCGGGGATTGCCGGAGCAGGACTTGAGTGGCGGCATTGGACACCACAGCCTGTCCCAGTTCGCTGGAGAGCAGGTCGGCGGCGTCCTGGGTGACGACCGCTAGCCCGGCCCAGTGCTTACGAGCGGACTTGGCGAGTCGGTAGAGGAACTTGGCACCTTCGGCTTCCTTCATCAGCAGCCACGCCTCGTCCACCACGACCAAGCGCTTGCGGCGGTCGTTGGGGTTGGCGACGCGCCGCCAGATGGCGTCCAGAGCCAGCAGCACCCCGACCGACTTCACCTCGTCGGGCAAGTCCCGGAGAGAGAAGACGATGAGGTGTCCGTCCGGCTTGGTCGTCGTCGGACCGGCGAACAGACTCCGATAGGAACCGCTGACGTAGGGCTCCAGCCGTCCGGCCAGCTCAACCGCTTCGGAGCCGCTGTCTTCGTGGAGCTGTGCGACGAGGTCGGCAAGCAGCGGAGCGGGGCGTTTCCAGGTCCGGGGGTCGGCGGTGATGCCCTTGGCCGCGTAGGCGGCCACCACTGCACGGTCCAGGGCCGCGCGAGCGTCGGAAGCCAGGGGCTCCCCGATCATCGTGGAGACCAGGGTCTGGCAGAACAGCGCCCGGCGGGTCAAAGCGTCTTGGCCGTGCGCTGCGGGAAGGTCGAAGGGGTTGAAGCACTCGCCCTCGGCGCCCAGTGGCAGGCGGGTGCCGCCGACCGCCTCGCACAGACGCCGGTACTCGTCCTCCGGGTCCACGACGGCGACTTCGACGCCTTGGTAGAGCAGCCGGAGAAGTTCGAGTTTGGTGAAGTAGGACTTGCCGGCGCCGGAGCGGGCGATGGTGACGGAGTTGTGGTTGTCCTGGGCGAAGCGATCCCAGACCACGACGCCGGAACTCGAAAGGTTCAGCCCGTAGAGCACGGCGGTATCGCCGACGGGGGCGGCCAGGTCTGGGGAGACGAAGGGGAAGCTGGCTGCCAGCGCGCTGGTGTCGAAGGTCCGCCGCAGTCTGAGGGGATCGGTGCCCAGCGGCAGGGTGGTGACCCAGCCTTGCAGGGCCCGGAACGTGGTGGGTTGCGCGTCCAGCAGCAGCGATGCCGCCAGGGCGCGGACCTGCTGGACTTCGCCGTCGAGGGTGTCCTGGTCGGGGGCGTGGACGGTCAGGTAGAGGCCGACGCGAAACAGCTTTCCGTGGCCGCGCGCCAGCGCGGCGGACAGTTCGGCTGCGTCGTCGGCGGCGGCTTCGGCGGCGAAGTCGGTCAGCCGCCCGGCCTGGGCGTCGGAACGCGACGAGGACTCCAGCCGGGCGAGCTGACGGCGTAGCCGCTGCACGGCGACCATCGGCGGGATCGGTTCGATGTGCAGGGAAAGGTCCAGATGACCGGGGTAGGTCAGCAGGGGTTCCAGCCATCCCGCACCGACCTCTCGCGGGTAGCCGGTTATCGCGAAGGACGCGCACATGCCTTCGGGGAGCTGAACGCGCCGAGAACCGACCCGAAGTGCTGACGGCCCGAGAAAGTCGGCCAACCGTGGTCGGTGCTGGACAGCGGGACGGCCGAACCGGGACAGGGACGAAGGAATCTTCATCGAGACACCGCTTCCATGCTTGGCGGGACTCCTGGCCCACGTGGCGTAGTGGTGTGAAGGCAGCGAGGTTCTGCGACGATCAGCGGTCGTCCGCTTCCGCGGCGGTGATGGTGTCGTGAGGGCCGGCGAGTCCAGGTGGCCTGGCTTCTCCCGGTGAAAGGGCATTGGACAGGATCTCGATGCAGGCCCGCGCGTGCAGTACCTCGGCGTTGATGCCGATGGCCGACAGCGACCGCACGGCGTTCTCCGCGCGGCGGGCCAGCAGATTGGCGGTGACGTCGCGGGCGCGGCTGCGCCGCACCGGCCTGGCCTCGGGCTGCTCGCGGAGCACCAAGAGCACATGCCGGATCAGCAGGTCACGCGAGGTGTTCAGTTCCCGCAGGTAGCCAGCGTGTTCGAGTGCGGCCTGCTCAAGAGCTGGATGCGCCAGCTGAGGAGCGGTGTCTTCGAGCCGATCGATGAGTCCGCCCAGGTCGGCCGACCGTGCCTGCACCAGGATCTGTACGGGTGCGTCCAGCGAGTTCAGCCACCGCCCGAACATCGCCACCAGCGACGCCTGTTCCGCCGGGGTGCGTAGCGTGAACGACACCGTTCCGGCGCGTACGAGGATGGCGGTCCCGCCGTCGGCAAGCTCAATGACGCCGTCCTCACGGATCGCGCGGACTGGAAGCTTCAGCGGGCCTGGCATTCGTCCGCGCAGCTTGCACCACGCTGGGAGCGGTGCCACTCCCTCGGGTGCGGCGACCAGCGCCTTGCGATGACGCATGTGATGGAGGCCAGCGAGAACGAGCCGGTCCAGGCTCAGCCCGTCGCGGCGTCCGAGCGCGAGCGCGCAACCGACGGCGACCATGGGGAACACCACAGCTGCGATCACAGGTAGGGGAAGGTGATCCTGGGCGAGGAGATACACCCATGCGGCCAGTAGTCCTGTGCCGCCCAGGATGAGCGCCTGTCGGGCCGTCAACCCCGCGATGAGCTTGTCGGGCATCTCCACATCAGCAGGGATCTTGGCGACCAGCAGCTCGTCGTCCGGCGTGGTCATCGCCTGCCTCCTCTCCGGCGCCGCGGCCGGTCAAGCCGCAACACCACATGCCGTGCGGGTCTGGTGCCGCGCTGTGCTGGTGGAAACGCCCTCTGCCGCCGACCACCGTCTGCAGCAGCCCGAGCGCTTGGCTGGGCATGCGGGACTCGCTTGGCCGGTGTTCCGTACGTCGCCTGCGGCTGTGCGGGGTGCGGTCTTGCACCGGGAGCCCTGTGGTCGCGTCGGTGCTCTGGACGTGGACGCTCGCCTCGATGCCCGTGCTGTGGACCTGTGTGATGCCGTCCGTAATGGCTGCGGTGGCGCCGCTCCGGTTGGTCACCGCTGTGCCTGTTGGCCGGCGTCGGGCCCCCGCCAGGATGACGTGGCCTGGGATTGCCAGCGGTGCCTCCAGGGCTGCTGCCAGGGCCGCCTCCCGGCTGCCACCCGCCCGGCCCAGGACGGGAACGCGGACCACCGCCCGGCCCGCCCCGGTGCTTGCCCGTGTGGGTGGCTCGGCCACCACGCACCGCCCGTCCGACGGTGCTGATCGCCGCGCTGACCGTCCGGTACACCAGAAACGATCTGACCAGCTGCCCGAGCATGCGCGGCTGAGCCGAGCGCCAGATGGTGCGGGCCACCCAGGACGGAATGCGGATCATGACCCACAGCAGGCAGATCACCAGAAGTACGTCGATCAGGTCTTGCTCGGTGGTCGGAACGCCGTGGAAGGGGCCGTCGTCCTTGGTATCGGCGAACAGCACCTGGAGCGCGGAGACCAGGACCAGTGATTGGCAGACCTGGATGGCGAGCATCCCGGTGATCCCGCGCCACCACAGCCGTGCGATTCCGTCCGTCATGGGCAGGGCGTGGAACATCAGGGCCAGTGGCGCGGCGGCGATCAGCACCATGGTGATGGCCAGCCGGGCGACGTAGATGAACGCCACGATCAGCGCCAAGGCCACTGCCACCAAGGCGACGAGGACGAAGAAGGTGCCGACGGTGTTGATGGACGCCTCGACACCGTTGCCGAGAACCGTACCGGCCTGCGCCGGGTCGATCTTGTTTCCTCCGGCGGTCAGGAACGCCTTGGCAAGTCCGTTGGCCAGCAAGATTCCGTGCCCGATGAGAATCAGGCTGAGGTTCGAGGCCAGAAACGCCAGCAGCAGCCGTGGCAGCAGCTCCTTGGGAGACAACTCGCCTGGCAGGGACTGGCCCGCCATGAGCAGGATCCCGGTGATGGTGACCATCAAGAGGAAGCAGGTGTTGGCGATCCACTGAGAGGTGCCCCACAGCTCCCGGGCTCGCTTCATCTCCGGCGAGTCGATTTCGGGCGTGCCCAGCACGGTGGTCGACAGGAACGCGAAGGTCGGCTTGGACGCCGACTCCACCAGGTCCCGAAACCATCCGGTGACCGCGTCGCCGGCCATGCACGCAAGGTCGGCGAAGCCGCACTTCTTGCGCGGTGTGCCGATGTTGTCGTGCGAGGAGCCAGGGGCCTGCACCTTCGGCTCCACGGTCCCAGGCGTCTGCGCTGGTGGGGAGTTCAGACTGCCGGCCGGTGCGGTCGGTGACGGCTCGGGCGACGCGGGTGTGGCCGCCATGTGCACTCCCGCGCTGGCTGCGGCAGCCCGCGAGAGGCCTGGAGTGACACCGGTGACGAGCAGCGCGGCACCGATCATGCCGGCCAGGACCATCACCAGGAGGACCCGACACCGGGGACGAGGGCCGGCCATTCATGCCCCCACGATCTTTCTCAGAATCTGCACCAGCACGGGGGCCAGAACCGCGATGCCGTAGCCCAGCGCGGCGTGCCTGAGCGTCTTTTTGGTCGCCTCCACTTCGCCGGGATCGCCTCCGGCCAAGATGTAGCGGACGCCGCCGATGGTCGCGAACAGCGTCGCCAACCCCACCAACAGGCCGACCAGCACGTTCCGCAGATTGGTGATCACCTGGTTGAGGTCGGCGACCGCGACCAAGTTCGTGGCCGCGCCGGCCACCTGCGGCACCAACGCCACCCAGGAGCCGATACCGGCAGACCACAGCGCCACGGCACCGGTGAGACGAACCCAGCTCACCCCTCGGCGCGCCGGGCGCCGCCGGGACGAATCTGTCTGCATTGAGCAACTCCCACGAGTTGACGAGCAAGGAAACGCCCAGGGCAGGGAAAGTCCGCAGGCCGCGATGGCCAGGCTTGCGGGTGTCCTCCTTCGAGGTTCTCGGAGGAGCGGTGTGCAACGGGGATCGAGTGGCCGTCTCAGCCGGACCGTCGCGATGCCCGCGGACTTCCTCGTCGCCCTCTGAAAGCCCGGCTACCAGTAGAGATTCCGATCCAGGCCACCAGAATTGGACGTGACTTTGCCGTCCTGAATGGCCGCGGTGAGCCGTTTCTCGGCCCGCGCACGCCGGTCGTACAAGCGTCGCGGCACCTCACCACGCTCACGGGCAAAGGCGCTCAGTGGAACCTTCTCCAACCGCGTGACCCCGATCAGCTCCGCTTCCTCGCGGGTGATGACGCCTTGACGGACGGCGTCGGCGAGCACCAGATCCTCATGCCCGCCTACCGGACGCGGAGCGACCGCCGACAGCGTCTCGTCGAGGAGAGGAACGCAGTCGGCCGCCTGGCGGCGGGTCTTCACGGCGGCGCGTTTGGCCGCCCACAACAACCGCGGAGCCACCGAGTGACGCTCCAGGTCGACGCTGGCCAGACCGGAGACGAAGGCGGTCAGGAGCGAGGAGATGACGTCCTCGGCGTGCGCCGCGGTCAGGCCGCGCAGTAGACGTGCGGCGATCTGCTTGAGCCCGGGCATGGCCACCCCGACACAGCCGATCGTCCACGCCGGCCCATCCGATCGGGAGCGGCGGACCAGTTCCCGCCAGGCGGCGTCGCGCGCGGACAGGTCCGTGGCCGGATGCAGCAGTAGCGCCCGTAGTTCCCGCAGATCGATGTCCCGGGCCGGAAGACCATGCCCGATCACCGTCCCATCGAGGGCCAGTGGCGACGGGCCGCTCACCAGGAGATCGAAGTGTTGGTCGGCGAGATCAAGTGCATTGCACCACGCGGAGTCGTACTGCTGCTCATTCGAGGTGAGGTTGGAGTGCATGACAGACCCCTCAATGCTGAGAGTGGATCGGACGCCGCCAGTCCTCCACCCTCGTTCGGGACTATCTCGGGATCTTTTCGGGACCGCTTCGGTGGGCTCGCTCTGATCCTGCAGCCCTCAACTTCACCTCTGACCTGCAGAACCTCGGGCGCGGAAGAGGCGACCGGGGCCTTGAGTAAACACAGAACAAGTCCCAAACCCCGACCTGACCAGCCACGACTGCAGCGTCAATGCACGTTCGTAAAGCATTGTTAATTCGCCGGTACCGCCCTCACGCATCGAGGAGAAATGCCTGTCTTAGGCGTTGAGGGGGCAAGCGCCCTGCTCTGGTGATTCGTCCAGGTGGTTGGCGGACTCTTTACGAGGGACGCCCGGAATGAGTCTGCCCGGCAGGGCTTTCAGAGGTGCGACAGGGATCGAGCGACCGCTCCGGGTCACCGCATGATGAATACGCCATCCAGCTTCGGGTCCTCGAACCCGAACAACCGGCGAGCGGGCGTGAACGCCAAGAATCGGCAGCTGCTACCACTGACGGTCTGGCTGTGTCCCGACACCGCCTACGAAGCGGGCACCACCACGGCAGGCCAAGATCACCAGCGGGCTGAGCTGTGTCTGCGCCACACGCGAGCCGTGGGGACCGAGCTCGCCCGCCAGCTGATCTCCACATGCACGCCTCAAGATGCTGTCGTGGCGGAGGCCTTCACCTCCAGCGACGCCACCCTTCGCGCAGCCGCCGAACTCGACCGGCGGGCGATCGCCTGCGTACCCCATCTCCCGCTGGCTCGGTACATCGGTGGACGCCTTCGCGCCGACTGCTCACCACAGCAGCTGTCACGGATCGCGATGCGTCCCTGCCGACCCGATCAGATGCATCGCGGTCTGGCAGATTACGCCGGCGAGGTGGCCCTGGTGATCGCGGCACCGCCCCCATACTCTCTGGGCAGTCCGACCAGTGCAGGTCGGTGCCCGGGCTGCCTGTCGGACGCCTTGACCGGCAGCGAACTGCGCATCGACGGCTTCCTCTTGGCGGCCTGGCGCATCCTGCGCCGCGGCGGCCACCTCGCCCTGATCACCACATCCCGGCACGAGAAGGGACGCTTGGTCGACCCGGCACCCCAGATCATCCGGCAGGCCAGAACACTCGGATTTCGATACTCCCAGCACGTCATCGCCCTGCGTGTCCCTGTCCAAGGCGACGAACTGCTCGTACAAGCCAGCCCTACACAAGTGGCACAGCTTCGTGACACCAAATCGCGCGCCTTGCCGCCGGCCGTCAGCGTGCATGCCGATGTGTGCCTGTTCACCAAACCACCCGCAACCCGTGCCGGCGGCAAAGGGGCAGACCGATGAGGAACGCCGCCGCCCAGCGGTCAGCGAAGGAACCGTGCCGATCGGCCCGTCCAAGACTCTCGGTTCTTGCTACCGCACAACGACCCTCCCGACAGCAGCGCCAAGGCCGGTACGTGCCCGAGTCGATGAAGCACCCGGCCCGCATGCTGCCCGCCATAGCCGCCCACGTCATCACCGACTACACCGACCCTGGCGACCTGGTTCTCGACCCCATGTGCGGGATCGGAACGACGCTGGTGGAGGCGATCCACCTGGGCCGCGACGCCGCAGGCATGGAGTACGAATCCGACTTTGCGCACCTGACGTCGCGGAATCTTCAACACGCCGAAGTCCAAGGCGCGACGGGGACGGCACGGGTGGTGTGCGGAGATGCGCGCAACATCACCGCTGTGTTCGCCGAACTGCGAGGCAAGGTCGCGCTGGTGCTGACGTCGCCGCCCTATGGGTCTCACACGCACGGGCAAGTCAGAACCAGACGGGACAACGGCGGTGGACAGATCAAGAA
Source organism: Actinomadura rubrobrunea NBRC 15275 (assembly GCF_001552235.1). Lineage (NCBI taxonomy): Bacteria > Bacillati > Actinomycetota > Actinomycetes > Streptosporangiales > Thermomonosporaceae > Actinomadura > Actinomadura viridilutea. Next base: position 54,372 of record NZ_BCQU01000041.1, read on the forward strand.
GACCAACTACCGTTACTCCAGCGACCCGGGCAACCTCGCCCACTGCGGCCTCGAGGAACTGCTGACCGGATTCGGACGCATCCTGGCCGGCTGTGCTGAGCTGCTTCAACCCTTCGGGGTGGTCGCCGTCACTGTTCGCACCATCCGCGTCAGAGGCGAGCTGATCGATCTTCCCGGACGTGTCGTCGAGACCGCGGAACGTTCCGGGCTGGTGTTGACCGATCGGCTCGTGGCCCTGCTGTGCGGACTGCGGGACGGCCGCCTCGTCAATCGGGCTTCCTTCTTCCAGATGCTCGAGACCCGCCGCGCCCGAGACAAAGGCATCCCTGCCTGCGCGACTGCACACGAGGACCTGCTGCTGTTCCAACGCATCACCGACCTCCACACAAACTCCGAGTGAGTGCACCGATCCCATTGCAGACGTTGTCCGCCGACGGAATCGCCGCTGAATCCGGACGGATTGCTGCTGCCGCTTCCTGTAGTGGCAGGCTCGCGCGCACTGGCGAAGAGGCGGCGTCATGGAGAAGTGGGGCCCTGATGGAGCCTTGACGCTCACGGGTGAGGTGAGCGTGCATGCGCACGTGACCGTCGCCGTTCGCATGATCGCCTGACGGCGAGGCCTGCCGTGTCCTTGGCCTCCTCCGATGTCGTCACGGTGAGGGACCGGTGCACGGCGCTTTGCGGGACACCCCACCTTGCCGCAAGCCACGAGAGCGCGTCCGCTCTCTTCCGTGCAGCCAGGTTCGGACGTTCATGCACGGAGTGGTCACGAGATGCGACAGCAACGATCGAACGGAAGAGCCATGTCATCCATCAGGCCAGATGGCGGCACGGTCCGGAAGACCGACCACCCGGACCAGAACGGAACCGAGCTTCACACCGACAAGACACGTGGGACGGTGCGGTTCGCCTTCTACGGTTGCACGCCGCAACGCGCGGAAACCGGCCGTATCACCCACGTGCAGCGTGCCCAGCAACGCGCCGTCGCCCAGGAGGTGATCAAGCAGTGCGGCGGACAGATCGTCGCCGAGTTCTTCGACACCTACACCCGTCACTGGACCGCCGACATCCCACCGGATACCCACCGGCCCTGGGGACAGCGGCCCCACGCCCGCGCGCTCATCGACGCCCTCACCACCGACACCTTCGACGCCGTGGTGATCGGCGACCTCAGCGCCGCCACCTTCGGCAGCACCAGCGTGTGGGACGTCGTCGAACTCCTGCGCCAGCATCACAAGACGCTGTGGGCTCCAGGCATCGAGGGTGCGCTCGATCCTGACGACCTGGCCCAGCTGCTGCTCGTCAAGGTCGTCACCGGCACGTCCATCCCGCGGCTTCGAAGTGCGGACCAATGATGGGCTGAGCAGTTCTCCGAGCTAGCCGGCCGTACCGGACGGCTCTAGTGGCCATTCGGTACGGCCGAGCTGCCTGTTCTCGACTCCATGCGATCACTCACAGACTCGGCGAAGGGAGGCTGCATGACCGATCCCTCCACCAAGACCGACCACGGCCGTGCTTGCCGTCAACGCCTCGAGCGTCCTCAATGTTCGACAAGGCGGCCGCGTCGGCGCTGCCGACACACCAAGACTCGTGGTTTGTCAGCCGAAGAGGTCCGCAACCTGCCCGTGACCATCGACCTGCTCACGGCCAGTCGCGCGCTGGGAATCGGGCGCACCAAGGCCTACCAGCTGGCTCGTACCGGCCAGTTCCCATGCCGTGTCTGGCGGGTGGGGCGCAGCTACCGGGTCCGCACCACTGACCTTCAGACATTCCTCGGCATGGAAACCGCGAGACGCTCGCGGCGGTCGGCATCGCGGCGAAAGGACAGATGAGCATGGCCGCCAAAGGGCGCACCTTCAAGATCTGCGGGTGCCGGAACGAGACGGGAAAGAGGCTGGGGAATCGGTGCCCGAAGCTGCGCCGCGCCGACGGCCGATGGAGCACCACTCATGGCACCTGGAGCTACCAGCTGGAGCTGCCACCCAATAGTGATGGCAGTCGGCGTGGCCCTCTGCGACGCGGCGGATACGCCAGTCAGGACGCCGCCGAGGCGGAGATGAATCAGGTCAAGGAACTGCTCGCCATCGCGGCGGACGACGCCGCCATCGCTGTGCAGATCGCTGACCTGATCGTGGCCACTGTCCGGGCGACCAAGCAGCTCCCCGCTGCTGAGGAGGTGCGGCGCAAGGTTCGGGCCGGCCAGGACCTTTCGCAAACGATCACGGTAGGGGAGTACCTGGACCAGTGGCTGGCCGGGCGCAAGGCCCTTCGTGAGAGCACGCGTCGCAGCTACGCCAATCACATCCACCTCTACCTGAAGCCCCACCTGGGGG
>NZ_BCQU01000042.1:0-54948 GCF_001552235.1 Actinomadura rubrobrunea NBRC 15275
AACGTAGGTGACCTGCTGTTGCTGCTGCCGCTGGGCAGCGGTCGTGGCCGGCGCCGGCCCGGCCATCGCCATCGTCATGCCGACCAGAACGGCCACGGCGATCAGCAGGCGCCTGGGCCCAGACCGCCATCCCCGCCGGTGAAGGCGGCCCGAGCCGGCTTCCCCTCTCGCCACCTCGCGTGAACGTGCCATCTTGAAGACCTCCTTTGCGCCGGGGCACTTCCCGATTGGAAGGCCCATAGTCCGTTGATTTACATGCATGGGCTACGTTCTAGTCAATCGACAGGTCACATGTCGAATGGGACCGGGGAAGGTTGCAAATGATTGAGTTGAGCGAGACGGTCGACAGATTTCAACGACATCTGTCTAGCTCCGGTCCGAACTGTAGCGGCCTAGGTCGGTTTCCTGACTGTCCTTCCCGCAGCGGTGACACCTTCCGGCCCTGCGCCCCTCGAGACCTCGCGATCCCGATCTTTCGAGGGCCGGAAGGCCACCTTCCCCGCTGCGTCGGGGGCATTCGCCGACGGCTGGTGAGCTGAGATCAGTTCAGGATCTCCGTGTGCGTGCGCGGCGATGCTCGGGTGACGGGCTGCGGTACGCCAGCCGCCGCCGGCGGCTCATTCAGAAATGAGCCCGCTGTCCGCCGCGGTGGGCTCCGTGCCGACGGTGACGGTTCCGATCACCGTGTTCGACGCCGTACTGATCACCGACACATTGTCCGAGCCGAAATTGGGCACGTAGACGCGGGTGCTGCCCGGAGTGATCGCCAACATGCGCGGATTGATACCGACGGTGATCGTGTCGATCACGGTGTTCGACGCCGTACTGATCACCGACACATTGCCGGAATCGTGGTTGGCCACGTACACCCGAGTACCACCCGGAGTCACAGCCACACCCCCTGGCCGGTCACCCCCGGTGATTGTGTCGATCACCGTGTTCGACGCCGTACTGATCACCGATACATTGTCGGAATCGGTGTTGGTCACGTATACCCGAGTACCACCCGGAGTCACGGCCACCCCCACCGGGTTGGTGCCCACGGTGACCGTGTCGATCACGGCATTCGACGTCGTGCTGATCACAGACACGTTGTTCGAGGCGAAATTGCCCACGTAGACGCGGGTGCCCCCCGGAGTGACCGCCAACCCCTGTGGATTGGTACCGACGGTGATAGTGTCGATCACCGTGTTGGTCGCCGTGCTGATCACAGACACGTTGTTCGAGTTGAAATTGGTCACGTAGACGCGGGTGCCGCCCGGAGTGACTACCAGTCCTTGCGGATTGTCACCGACGCTGATCGTAGCCGTCACGGTGTTGGTCGAGGTGTCTATCACCGACACATTGTCCGAGTCGGAGTTGGCGACGTAGACCCGAGTGCCCCCAGGGGTGATCGCCAGTGCAGCAGGATTGTCGCCGACGGTAATCGTGTTGATGACCGTGTTGGTCACGTTGTCGATCACCGACACATTGTCCGAGCCGGAGTTGGCGACGTAGGTGACCTGCTGTTGCTGCTGCCGCTGCACAGCGGTCGTGGCAGGTGCCGGCGCGGCCATCACCATCGTCATTCCGGTCAGGACGGCCGCCGCGACCAGCAGGCACCTGGGACCGGACCGCCATCCCCGCCGCTGGAGACGGCCTGGGCCGGCCTCCCCTCTCGCGACCTCGCGTGAATGTGCCACCTTGAAGACCTCCTTTGCGAAGGGGACAGGACATTCTCTGATAGCAATGGATTTAGTTGGTTCAATGGAACGCGCGGGCGCGAATCACTCAATGGATGAAATGGACGGATCTGATGCCGTGAGACACAGAGATAGGGCACTACTGGTTGAGTTCGACCAGCCGATCGACGAAATCCACCACTTTCGTCTAGCTCCCGTTCCAGTTTATGGAGGCCAACTTCGGTTTCCTGACCGTCCTCCTGCAGCGGAGGTGCCTTCCGGCCCTGCGCCTCTCGAGACCTCGCGATGCCGTTTTGAGGGCCGGAAGGCCACCTTCCGCGCTGCGTCAGGGCATTCGCCGACCGCTGGTGAGCGAGATCAGGTCAGCTCTCGACGTCTGTGCGCAGGGGTGCACGAAGTGACGGGCTGCGGTACGCCAGCCGCCGTCGGCGGTTCACTCGGGAATGAGCCCGCTGTCCACCCCGATGGGGGCGTCCCCTACGGTGATGGTTCCGGTGACCGTGTTGGTCGCCGTACTGATCACTGACACATTGTCCGCGCCGGTGTTGGTCACGTAGACCCGCGTACCGCCCTGAGTCACCGCCACACCCTGCGGATTGTCACCCACGGTGATGGTCGTGGTGACCGTGTTGGTCGCCGTACTGATCACGGACACATCGTCCGTCCCCTGATTGGTCACGTAGACCCGCGTACCACCCGGAGTCACCGCGACCGCTCGCGGGGCGTCACCGACGGTGATCGTGTCGGTCACCGTGTTCGTCGCCGTACTGATCACCGACACGTTGTCCGAGCCGGAGTTGGCCACGTAGACCCGGGTGGCGCCCGGAGTGACCGCCAGCTCCTGCGGATTGTCACCGACGGTGATCGTGTCGGTCACCGTGTTCGTCGCCGTACTGATCACCGACACGTTGTCCGAGCCGGAGTTGGCCACGTAGACCCGGGTGGCGCCCGGAGTGACCGCCACCCCTATCGGGGCGTCACCGACGGTGATCGTGTCGATCACGGTGTTGGTCGAAGTGTCGATCACCGACACATTGTCCGTGTTGGTATTGGCCACGTAGACGCGGGTGCCGCCGGGAGTGACCGCCAGCCCCGTGGGATTGGCGCCAACGGTGATCGTGGCGATCACGGTGTTGGTCGAAGTGTCGATCACCGATACGGTGCCCGAGGTGGCGTTGGCCACGTAGACCCGAGTGCCCGCCGGGTTGATCGCCAGCGCGCTGGGACCGTCGCCGACGGTGATCGTGTCGATCACCGTGTTGGTCACGGTGTCGATCACCGAGACGCTGTCCCCTCCGCTGTTGGCGACGTAGGTGACCTGCTGTTGCTGCTGCTGCGTAGTGGTCTTGGCCGACGCCGGCGCGGCCGTCGCCATCGTCATGCCGGCCAGGACGATGACGGCGACGAGCAGGCGCTTGGGACCGGACCGCCATCCCCGCCAGTGGAGACGGCCTGGCGAGGCGGAGCCGGACGCCCCGCCCGCTTTCCTGATCGAAGGGGTCATCATGAGACCTCCTTTGTGGTAGGACAAATCGTTTGTACTCTTCGAATTAGAGTTCGCCATAGCTGATCTACCGAAAGCGGACCGTAATTTGGTCAAACCGTGTGGCGCATATGCCGCTTAACGAGCGTCACGGGCACAATCAACACATTGAGGGCATTTGGCGCAAAAAGTACAAATGTGTCGTCATCGGTTCGTTGCTCCGTGGACTCAGCGCGTCCGCTGAAGAGACGTCCGCATGATCCATTTCGCGGGTCGGGTCCACGCGCAGCGCTCAGTCGCGTGATCCGCAGATCATGGTTGCGACCTCTGCCCACGGCCATACCGTGAGCGAGCCGAGCCTGCCGGGACGCATTCCCAGCTTCGCCTCTTCCCGGCCACTCCCCCTGCCAAGGCGCTTCAGCCCGTGTCGTCTCGGTGCCATGGCCACGTGACGGGGCAGGTGGACGTGCTGCTTGGGAACCGGTGGTCTCGCAGCAGTGCGGGCGGGCTGCCACGCCCTACGTAAGTCGAGTTGAAGCAGCGTTCAAGCGTCCTCTGTGGTCGCAGGCCCGATGGATCACAGTGATCGGCCCGCTCCGAGAGCAGCCGCATCTCATGTCTTTCGGTGTCGGCGACGTGCCGGGCGTGCAACGACGCGTCGATGTTCTCTAGCTGCGTCGGCGCAGGCCCGGGCGGCCTGCGTCATTCGGCGGAGGTTGTGTCGAAAGCCCACCGGGAGAAGCGAGTGCGCAGGAGCCGCCACTCGGTGGCGCTCGGACACATCACACCAGCCACTGGGAGACGGTCCACTGGCCGCCTCTGGGCGGCTTGTCGTCCAGGCGGGTCACCCCAAGCGACGTCGATGCCGGCGGATCTACCTTCACCGCCTGGTTGTCCAGGGCCTCGGCAAAGCTGCTGTGGTGGTTGCAGAAGAGAGGCTTCCGGCCCTGGTGGTCTGAACTTCCGCGTTTGTGACACTCCAGGGCCGGAAGACCTCCATGAGGAGAAGGCTGGGGCTCTGCGCTCGCCGTCAGCGTGCCGAGGACGCTGTGATCTCCCAGCAGTCGAGAGCCCCGAGATCTACGTCGGTATTCGGGTGCTCCTGTCCCGCCGCGGTCGGCGGCTCATTCGGGGACGAGCCCGCTGTCCACCCCGAAGGGTCCGTTGCCGAGCGCGATGGTGCTCGTCACCGTGTTGGTCGACGTGCTGATCACTGACGCGTTCCCCGAGAGATCATTGGCCACGTAGACACGAGAGCCGCTGGGAGTGATCGCCAAACCTCGGGGGCTGTCGCCGACGGGGATCGTGGTGCCCACGGTGCCGGTCGCCGTGTTGATCACTGATACGTCGTTCGAGCCGCTGTTGGCGACGTAGACGCGAGTACCGCCCGGAGTGACATCCAGTGCACGGGGCGCGGCGCCGACGGGGATCGTTCCGGTCACGGTGTTGCTCGCAGTATTGATGATCGAGACGTCGTCAGAGATGAAGTTGGCGACGTACAGGCGCGTGCCGCCCGGGGTCACCGCGACCTCCACGGGGCCGTTCCCGACCGGGATCGTGGCCGTCACCGCATTGCTCGACGTGCTGATCACCGAGACGTCGCCCGACGAGAAGTTGGCGACGTACACACGAGTGCCGCCTGGAGTCACCGCCAGCCCGCTCGGAGCGCTGCCGACGGGGACGGTACCGATCACCGTGTTGGTCGACGTGTTGATCACGGACACGGTGTTCGAACTGAAGTCGGCGACGTAGACGCGCGCGCCGCCCGGGCTGACCGCGACGTCCAGGGGCGTGCCGCCGACGGGGATCGTGGCGATCACGGCATTGCTCGACGTGTCGATCACCGACACGTCGTTGGAGTCGGCGTTGGCGACGTAGACGCGTGTGCCGCCTGGGGTGAGCGCCAGGCCCGCGGGGCCGTCGCCGACGGGGATCGTGGCGGCCACGGTGTCGGTCGCCGCGTCGATCACCGAAACGGTGTCCGAGTCGGAGTTGGCGACGTAGGTCACCGTCCGCTGCTGCTGCCGCTCGGCGGACGCGGCCGACGTCGGCGGCGCCATCGTCGCCGTCATTCCGGCCAGGACGGCCGCGGCGACCAGCAGGCGCCCGGGACCGAAGCGCCGTCCCCGCAAGCGGAGACGGCCTGACGATCCGGGACGGGGCGCCCCGCCCGCTTTCCTTATCGAAGGGGCCACCTTGGAGACCTCCTTTGCGATGAGACGAATCTTTTGTACTCTCCAGATGACCTCAGGAACAGTCGATCTACCATAAGCGGATGAGAATTTACCTTGACACTGGACGCGGCGACCATGAGAAGTGAAGCGCGATTTGCGCCCGATCAGGACATACCCACATAAACATCAACTGCGATCTTCAACAGATCACGCGCCCGCCCGCTGTCTGCTGATTCACCTCGCAGCTGCCCCGAGAGCACACGCTGATCAGACCGCGCTGTTCGGCGACATCCGCTTTCGAGCGACCGCGTCCATGCAGCCTGCCGGTGAATGACCGGTACAGGAATTTTCGTCGCTCCCCTTATCAGCTCGACGGCTTCACGGACACGCCAACCGTCCATTTTCGGTTGAGACCTCGAGGGCTGCGGGATCGTAGTAGTCCGCACGATCTGCTCGGCGGTCTGGGACGCCCCGGCCGTCACAGCGTCGCGTCACCTCCGAGGACGACCATTTGCGGCGCCCGAATGTCCCTATGGTCGCCAGGCACCTGTCTGAGGCGCGATCTCTTCATGGGCGCGGACAGGACGGAGTGAACGCGGGGCGGCATGCATGACCTGCGCGGTGGCACCCGCGTCCGCCGGCGACGGCTTTTGGTCGGCGCTGAGGCGTGCCGGCCGCAGATCGCCGAGCGTGGGGGCTCGGCGGCCGGCAGACCGGGCACCGCCTTGGGACGCCGGGGGCTGAGACAGGCCGGCGCCGCCACAAAGATCGTTCAACCGCCCCCTCGAACGGACAGCACGGGCCATTCAATTGAGATCAATCGACCAGCGGGACGGAACGGCGCCGCATCAGGAAATGACCTTCATCTGAAGGTACGACGCTGTGATCAGATCACCCCGACCGATCAATATCCGATCCGGACGGAGGTTTTCAAGATTCATTTGCGGAATCTCAGAAGAATCAGTTTGCCCGCCTTCGGCGGCGGGAATGTCGCCGTCGTGGGCACACTGGTCCGATACGAGTTGAGGTGAGACTCTTCGATAGCAGGTGAACAAATCACCTCTCGCCCCTTCGGGGCGGTCTCATCCAACCGGCGGACGGCACAGACGACCCCCGCGTCCCGCCGCTCCGGCGGGATTCTCCGCCGATCAGTGCCGCGCGCCGGGTTCGCCGCGGCGGCGATCCCGGCGCATCGCCCCGAACAATTCCAGGACGCGTCATTCGATCGCGTTCGATCAGTTCCGTTCTACCGGAAAAGGAGAACCCCTCATGGCCGTCATCACATCCCTCGCCTGCGGGCCGCAGGCGACGAACCAGGGGAACGCGGGACAGACGCTGCTCATCAACGGCACCGATCTGACGGGAGCCACCACCGCCAGGATCGGCAGCAGGACGGTCCCCGCCACGGTCAACGGCGACGGCACCCAGGTCACCTGCACCGTCCCCGGCGGCTGCGGCATCCAGAACGTCACCGTCACCGCCACCAGCGGCACCAGCAACGCGCTGCCCTTCTACTACATCGCGGCCCCCGTCCTCAGCGGCGTCAGCCCGGCCGAGATCTCGGCCGAGACCCCGGGGTCCGTCACCATCTCCGGGAACGGCCTGCTCACCACCAACCAGGTGTCCTTCAACGGCGACCCGACCGCCGCCACGCCCACGATCAACAGCGACGGCTCGGTCACGGTGACACCGGACGCCCTCACCCCCGTGGGCGCCAACCCGTGGTTCCAGCCCGTGAGCGTGGCCGTCCGGACCGCGGGCGGCACGGCGACGCTGGCGAACGCGGCGACCGCCTACGACACCCCGGTGATCGACTCGCTGGACCCCGCCACCGGTCCCGCCGGGATCGAAGTCGAAATCGAGGGCGAGGCCTTCGTCAGCGACGCCATCCAGGTCACCTTCGACGGCGTCCAGGCCGCCTTCACCGCCGTCTCCGACACCCAACTCCTCGCCATCGCGCCCGCCGGGCCGACCGGAGCGGTCGACGTCGTGGTCATCACCCCCGGCGGGACCAGCGCCCCGGCCACCTTCACCTACACGTAGGCCACGGTCACCGGATCGTGCGCGAGCACAGAACCCGACGCAGCCGCGTCCCGGCCGCCCGCCGGCCGGGACGCCGGTTCCACGGACAGGACGCGAGGTGCAGCATGGCCCGACCCGTGGTCAGCGGGCTCGACCCCTCCCAGGGGCCGGTGAGCGGGGGCAACCTGGTCGTCATCACCGGCAGCGGATTCAGCACGGTGGGGCGGGTCGCCTTCGGCGCCGCCTCCGCCCCCTTCATCATCAACTCCGACACCCAGATCACCGCCGCCGCTCCGCCGGCCACCGGGCCGGCCACCGTCAACGTGACGGTCAGCGGCCCCCTCGGCACCAGCACGGACCAGGCGCCCTATACCTACGTCGCCGTGCCGCCCCAGCCCGTGGTCACTTTGATCGCCCCTGACGCGGGCCCGGAGCTGGGAGGCAACACCGTCACGATCCGCGGCGTCGGGCTGAGCCAGACCACCGCCGTTCACTTCGGGACGACGCCCGCGCAGTCGTTCGCGGTCGTGTCCGACAACGAGGTGACGGCGACGGCGCCCGCCGGAACGGGCACCGTCCAGGTGACGGTCACGACACCTGCCGGAACGAGCCGGACGGAACCGTTCACCCTCTACAGCTATCTGGGAATACCGACGGTCGTCAGCGTGCAGCCGACCCAGGGAAGCTCCTTGGGGGGCGAGTCGGTGCTCATCGTCGGCTCGTCGTTCACCCATGCCGCCGACGTTCTGTTCGGCAGCGCCCTGGCCGTCTTCACCGTCGTCTCCGACACGCAGATCGTCGCCAGGACTCCCGGCGGTACGGGCACGGTCGCCGTCACGGTGCTCAACGTCCTCGGCGAGGGGTCGTCCACGGCGACCTTCACCTACGTGTGAGCCGACGCCAAGGGCGGAAGCGGCGGCCGGTCGGGCGAAGTCCCGTGTCAACGCCGTGTCAATGTGCGTCCCGTGAGAGGCCCTCACGGTACAAGCCGGAAGAAACGACGTGCGTCCGTGGTGACAGGGTCGCGCCGCTCGGTGGCGTTCCGGCGCGCGCCCCAGGATGCTCTCGGGCAGATGGCGAAGATGCGGCTCTGCCCGAGAGCTGGGAAGTGACCGCTCCGGGACCCTGGTGTCGGGCACCCCTGCCCGGCCGAGAAGCCGTCCGCTGTAACGCACCGCGGACTCACCAGGCAGGGGCGCGTCACCGATGCACCTCCACGGCGGCCTCGCTGACCGGCGTGGCCGAGTAGCGGGTGGCAGCCTCGAGCCTCGTGAGATCCAGCGACCAAGCGATGTCAGTCACGTGCAGACGGACCTCCCTTGTCAGAACGCCTGCCTGCCTACGAGCGGCAGCACGGTACGGCATCACCAGGCAGGGGCGATACGTTCGACGCGTTACCGATGCACCTCCATCGCGGTTTCACCGACCGGTGTCATCGTGTCACCGGAAGGAGACCCGGCGTGCATCGTCGCGGTGAGGTGGCCGACGATGCGGCGGGCCGCGAAGTCGGCGCCGTAGACGAACCGCATGACCGGGCCGAACGTCGCCGCCGCGGTGAGCCCGGCGAAGTACAGGCCGGGCAGCGACGACTGGAAGTGGGCGTCGAGCGTCGGCGACAGCCCGGTGCGGCGCAGGCGCCGCCGCAGGTCCGGGTCGAGGAGAGCGATGCGGTTCACGTCGGGGACGTAGCCGGTCGCCGCGATGACGTGGTCGGCGCGCACCTCGGTGCGGTCGCCGTGGCGGTCCTCGGTGACGATCCGCACCCGCCCGTCGTCCAGCCTTGCCGCGTCCACCACGCGCCGCCCCAGCAGCCGCGTCACCCGTCCGTCCAGGCGGTCGCGAAGCCACCAGGCGCCGGCCGGGCCGAGCGTGTTCTCCACGAGCCGCTGCCGGGTGCGGACCGGCAGGTAGCGGACGACCTGCGGGCGTTCCGACAGCACCCAGCTGCGCCACCCGCGGCCCAGGCCGTGCCGGGGTCCGCGCACTACGGAGGTGAGACGTTCGGCGCCCTTCACCGGCAGGTCGTTCCAGGACAGCTTCGGAGTGCGGGCGAGCAGGACGGGCCGGGCGCCGCAGTCGGCGAGAAGCACGGCGGTCTCCAGGGCGGACTGCCCGGCGCCCACGACGACGACCTCCTTGCCGCTGAACCGGTCGAACTCCCGGTGGTCCATGCTGTGCGACACCAGTGACGGAGGCAGGGCCGCCAGCTCCGCCGGGACGTGGCAGAACGGGCCGACCCCCACGCTCACCACCACGGACCGGGCTCTGACCTCCTCGCCGGTGGACAGCATCACCCGGTAGCGGGGGCCCGGCGTGTGCTCGACGCGCAGCACTCGGGACGGCTCCGGTTCGGGAACGGCGTGCTCGGTGAACCACAGGCCGTAGGAGACGAAGGTGTCGACAGGAATGGGCAGCCCGTCCGGCCATCCGCCGCTGTACTCGCGGAAGCCGAGGCCGGGGACCGGACTTCCCAGGCTGGAGGCGAACGGTTCGGACTTCAGAAACATTCCGGCCGGCATGTTCTCGCGCCAGAACTGCATGGGAATGCCGATGACCCGCACCTGCAGGCCCGCTTGACGCGCGTAGGCGCCCACGGAGAGGCCATAGGGGCCCGCCCCGACGACGAGCACGTCAATGACCGAGTCGTCCATTGATTTCCCTCTATTTCCGATGTCGTCTTCTCAGTCGCCCGGAGGGTCGGATGCCGGGCACCGCCGCTTCTCGGGTGCCTTGCTCTTACCCCGGCGGGAACGGGCGATCCGCGAAGTGCGCAGCTTTTCCGCCGCGCGTACGACACTTTGCGCACCCATAACGAGGAATGGTGCGGGATCGTCTCGGCACAGCCACGCGTACTCGTCGGCCTTGCGCAATTCGTGTGCTCTGGACGCGCCTTTGAAGGAGCGCAGCACCGACGGGCGCAGATAGTGGTTCTCGACGACCATGGTGCGTCCGTAGTCGGGCCGGACGTACGGAACGGGCCGTCCGGACAGGTCCAGGTGCATGACGCGCGCCAGGTCGAGTCCGCGCCGGTCGGTGAACAGCCGGAACTGCGCGCCGAGCCGCGGGTTGAAGTCGAGCAGGAAATAGGTGCCGGTCTCGGGCAGCAGCCGGAAGTCGAGGTCGACCACGCCGCGGTAGCCGAGGACGCGCCCGAGGGTGCGGCCGATCTCCTCCAGTTCGGGATTGGGCGTCCATTCCCCCAGGACGGTGTGTCCCGACTGGGGCGGGCAGGCCAGCTTCTTGCGTCCGGTGCCGGCGAACAGGCATCGCGACGCGTCGTCGAAGTACCCGTGGAAGAACCAGTCGACGGCTCGCGGGGAGGCGATCCGCTGCTGCAGGATGAGCGGTCCGGCGCCGGACGGGTCCGCGGCCATGGACATGAGCTCGTGGGCCTGCTCCCGCGTGTTCACCACGGACGTGCTGCGCCGGCCCGGCCGAAGCCGCCAGGGGCGCGCCCATTTCGCGATGATCGGCAGCCCCCATTGTTTGAGCGCTTCGTCCACGTCGTGCGCGGACAGCGGCAGCCGGCTGTCGGGGCAGACGACGCCGGCCTCGGCGCATTTGTCCGCGAGGGTGGACTTGTCCGCCAGCGACCGGGGCAGCGCGGGCTCCTGGCGCGGGAACACGAAGTGCTCGGAGAGCGCGACGGAGTTCTCGGCGATGAAGATCGCGCCGCCGTCGTCCATGGGCACGAGCAGGGCGCGGCGGCCGATCCGCCGGGCGATGCGTTCCAGATGCGCGACCAGCGCGGCCGGGGCGCCGTCGGGGGCGGGCGGCCCCCAGGGATGCCGTTCCCGCAGATAGCGGGATGCGGCGGCGGGAGCGCCGGGCCCCTCCAGGACCGCGTGCACCGGCACGCCGGCGCGGCCGAGCGAGCGGATCACCCCCAGGGTGCCGTGGTGGAACATGTTCCGATCGGTCCGCAGCACCAGAACCGGGAGGTCGGCGTCGAATTCCCCGCCGACCGGGTCGCGGCCCCTCATCGCCACCACCCCGAACGGACAATTGCCGGACACTTCACATTCGGCCGCACATTCACTCCCAAAATGCTGGACGGACAGGGAATCGGCGTCGTGTTGTTTCGCGCCGTCGACGCCTAGGGCATAGATCAGTTATGACTTTCGGTACAGCCGGCCGTGACGACGGCTCTTTCCCGCGGACCCGCGCGCGGTACGTTCTGCCGAAACTCGGCTGCGCGGCGCTCGCCGCGGCGACGGCCGCCGTGGTCTGGGCGGCGTCGACGACCGCGATCCGCTACCACAGGCACGCGTCCGCAGTCCGCACCGGCGCCACCGGCACGCTGCCGCCGACCGAGCTGCCCCGCCCGCCCGTCCCGCTGGGCGCGTTCGTCGGCTCGGGACCGGAGGCGGTGGAGCGGCTGGAGGGTTTCGAGAAATGGCTCGGCACTCCGGTCACCGTGGGCCACACGTATCTGCCCGGGGAGACGTGGCGAGGCATCGAAGGACCGGCCGATCTCATCAAAGCCTGGGGGAAATGGCGCGCCGCCGACCCGCGGCGGATGCTGGTGATCAACGTGCCCATGCTGGCGCCGAACGAGGTGTGGATGCCGGACGTGGTGGTGTCCGCGCTGCTGCGCGGCGCCGCGTCCGGTTCCTACGACGTGCACTTCTCCCGGCTCGCCGAGCGGCTCGTCGCCGCGGGCGCCGGAGACGCGATCATCGTCCTCGGCTGGGAGATGAACGGCATCACCTACACCGGCCGCTGCGCGCCGAACCCGGCCATGTGGAAGATCTACTGGCGGCGCATCGTGGCGACGATGCGGTCGGTGGACGGGGCGCGTTTCCGGTTCGACTTCACGCCCAGCAGGGGACGGGACGCGATTCCCTGGACCGACTGCTATCCGGGCGACGACGTGGTCGACATCATCGGCATGGACTCCTACGACCAGCCGACCGGGATGACCTTCGCCGACTTCGTCACGGAACCCTACGGACTGCGGGCCCACGCCGACTTCGCCCGCGCGCACGGCAAGCCGATCTCCTTTCCGGAGTGGGGCCTGTTCCGCAATTCCGACAACCCCGAATACATCCAAGGAATGCACCGATGGTTCGCTTCCCATAACGTGGTCTACCAGACCATTTCCGACTACTGCCCGCACGGGGTGTGGCGGTGCGCCGACAATCCCCGGTCCTCGGCGATGTACCGGCTGCTGTTCGGCAAGCCGCCCCTCCCTTCGCCCGGCATGCCGCCCGTTCCTTCCCTCGGCGGCCCTTCCGGCCCGTCCTCGGGTCCGCGCGGCTCCGCCGCGTCGCCGACCGTGCCGACCGTCTCGCCGACCGTCTCGCCGACTGAGTCCGGCATCCGCTAAGGCCCGGGGTCCGCGTCCATGCCCGGCGCCGGCCCCGCCGCGGCGATAGCGGGGTCGGCGCCGGGCGCCCGCTCCGACAGGCGGGCGGTCCTTCGCGCGGTCGCCACCGGGTACGCGGCGGTGGCGAGGCCGTACGTGATGGCGGCCAGACGGGCGAAGGTGCGTGTGGCGTCGAACTCGAGGGCGCGGCGGGCCGCCGCCTGGCCCTCGGCTTCGGCGAGTTCCCGGACGAGCAGTCTGCGGGCCACCTCGGCGGCGAGCGCCGAGGGGTCTTCGGCGGGGACGAGCGCGCCCACGCGCGGGGTGACGACCTCGATGAGTCCTGGGATGGCGGTGCCGACCAGGGGGCGGCCCATGGCGAGGGCCTCCAGGGCGACCAGCGGCAGCCCTTCCCAGCGGGACGGCATGACCACCACGTCCGAGGCGGCGAGCCAGGGGCGGGGGTCCTCCACCGCGGGGACGAACCGTATGCCGTCGGTGGCGTACCCGCGGAGCCGGGGCAGCATGTCGCCGTCGCCGACCAGCACCAGTCGGGCGTCGGGGCAGCGCGCCCTGACGCGCGGCCACGCGGCGATGAGGACGTCCTGGCCCTTCTGGCGTGTGACGCGGCCCAGGCACACCGCCAGGGGCGCGTCGGACGGTACGTCCAGCAGCTTGCGCGCGGCGAGCCGTTCGGACGCGTCGGTCCGCGTGAACCGTTGCAGGTCCACGCCGTTGCGCACGACCGTGTAGAGGGCGTCGACTCCGGCCGTCTGCCCTTGGTGGAGTTCGCCTTGCCCCACGCAGATGACCGCGTGGGCGCGGCGTGCCGCGAAGCGTTCCCAGGCGATTCCCGCCGTGCGCTGCGCGCCGCGCGTCGCGAGCCAGGACCATCCATGCGGCTGGAACATCACCGGTATGTCGGGGCGGGGGCGCAGGCGGCCCGCCAGGCCGGCCTTGGACGAGTGCAGGTGGACAATGTGCGGGCGGTAGCGCCGGATGATGCGGTGCAGCCGTCTGCACTCCGCCAGTGTCCCCGGCCCCGGCGAGCGTCCCGCGGCCCAGGCGATGTGCGGCACTCCCTGGGCGTGCAGCCGCCCCGCCAGGGAGCCCTCTGCGGGGCATGCCACCGCCACTTCCCAGCCGCGCTGAAGCTGGTCTTGGGTCGCCTGGGCGATGTAGCCGGCGACACCGCCGTGCGTGGGCTGCGACACGTGGAGAACGCGGATCGGTTCGGCTCGGCCGGTCACTTCTGCCTCCTGGACTTGCGGGACTTCCGTGTCGGCGTGTGGCGCTGCCGTGCCGTCGCGCGGCCCACTCGTGTCGGCGTGGGGACCTCTCCTGCAGAAGTGTTGTCCCGCGGTGCCGTGGACGCGTCGACAGGCGGCTCAGGGCCCGTGTCGGACGACGGCCGGGGCTCCTCCGAGTGGAGGCGGCGGTATTCGCGGAACTGCCCGCGTATCCCGGACGCGATGGCGCCCGCCAGCCCGGCCAGGAGAACCCCGGCGGCCGTTCCGACCGCCAGGCTCAGCGGCAGGTCGGGCGACGTGGGGCGTGTCGGACGGTCCGCCGGGCTCATGAAGGCGACGCGGACGCCGGTCTCCCCGGAGAGGCTCGTGCCGTAGCGGACGAGCGCGTCGGCGGCCGCGTTGGCGTACTGGACGGCGCGCTCGGCGGTACGGGCGGACCCGGTGAGCTGGATCAGCGGGGTGTCCGGCGACGTCGACGCCTTCACGTGCTTGGGCGCGTCCGCCCCGCGGCTCGGCGGCACGGGGTCGACGGCCCAGGCGAGGGTCTGCCGTTTGGCGGCGAGCCGTCCGTACGCCTGGGCGAAGTTGACCGCCATCCGGTCGGGCCCCGAATTCGTCGGCACCACGATGACGTGGGCGGTCGCCGTGTACACCGGGGGCGCGTTGAGCGCGTAGACGAGCCCGCCCAGTGCGCCGAGCAGGACGATGAGCAGGTACGGGACGGCGCGCAGGGTCAGATGCAGCATGAACCTCCACGCGCCGGGCCGCCGCGCTCCGGAGCGTCTCGTCTTGCGGCGCGCGGACCGCCGCTCTTTCCGGCGCAGGGGCCTCGGCACCGTCGCCAGGCGCGGCCTCGGGACGTCGGTCGACTGCTTGGACGACGGGGTCGGCAACGGCTTGAAGGCGGCCAGTTTGAGGCCGAGTGACCTAATGTCCGGCATTCTGCGCCCTTTCCTGCTGCAGTGCCACGACGGGTTCCGGCCGCGGGCCGGTGGCCGACCGGTGGCTGCTCTCGTACAGTTCGGCGAGCGTCTTGGCGTGGACGCTGATGTCGTAGTGCCATACGGCATCGGGCGGGACCGTTCTTCTGCGGCCTTCGCTCATGCATCGGGCCAGCGCCTCCTGCCACTCAGGCAGCCGGGCGGGCACATGCCGGGCGCTGTCGGGGACCATGCCGGGCGGCAGGTCGGCCAGGGCGGGGCACTCGGTGTAGAGGACGGGGAGCCCCGCCGCGAGTCCTTCGACGACGGAGAGGCCGAACGTCTCCTGCTCGGAAGGCGCCGCCAGCGCGTCCATGGCGCTGAGCACGCCGGGCACGTGGCCCGACTCCCCCATGAAGATCGTCCGGGAGGCCGCGCCGGTGCGGGCGGCGAGCTCCTGCAGCTCGCCGCGCTGGGGCCCGTCCCCCACGATCAGCAGCGCTCCCTTCTCCAGCCGGGCGAACGCCCTGATGAGCAGGTCGAAGCGCTTGGTGGGGACGAGCCGTCCGACGGCGCCGAAGACGAACTCGTCGGGGGCGATGCCCAGTCGGCGGCGGACGCCCAGGCGGAGTCCGGGATCGAACGCGAACGCCGCGGCGTCGATGCCGTTCGGGATCACCACGATGCGGTCGGCGGGGACGCCCCAGTCGAGCAGGCGCCCGGCGACGGTCGGTGACACCGCGACGGTCACCGTGCCGAGGCGTTCGGTCGCGATGTACAGCCACCGCACCGCTGCCGATGTGGAGCGGCCTTCGATGTGTCCGTCTCCCAGAGAGTGCTCCGTCGCGACCACCGTCCGCACCCCTGCCAGCCGGGCGGCGATGCGGCCGAAGACACAGGCCCGGTAGAGATGGGTGTGGACGACGTCGTAGCGGCCGTCCCGCATGAGCCGCGCGAGTCTGGGCAGCGCCGACAGGTCCCGGTTGCCCCGCATGCCGATCTCGTGCACGCGCACCCCCTGCGCCCGCAGGGCGGCGGCGACGGGCCCCGGCCGGGTCAGCACCGCGACCTCGGTGTCGACCGAGCCCGGCATGTGCCGCACCAACTGCAGGAGCTGCTGCTCGGCGCCGCCGCGTCCGAGCCCGGTGATGACGTGCAGGACCCGCGTCATACCCGCGTCCTCCACCGCAACCGGTGCTGCCAGAGCTTGGCGTGCATCCGCAGCGCGCCGTCCCGCTGGCCGATGTAGGCGCGGGCCAGGGCGTGGTCTTGGGGCTCGTCGGGCCAGATGGCGCACGCGTACTCGTACCCGGCGGCCCGGACCGCCTCGATCTCGCGGCGGCCGGCGTGCCCGTACGGGTAGGCGAAGCCCGTCACCGGCTCGTCGAGGATGTCCTCGAGGAGGGCGCGGCTGCGGGTGAGTTCGATGGACAGCTCGTCGTCGTCCACGTCGGGCAGGGAGACGTGGCGCAGCCCGTGCGAGGCGACCTCCATGCCCACGCCGCGCACCTGGCGGAGCTGGTTCGCCGTCATGAGCGGCTTGCGCGGGCCGTCGTCCCAGACGTTGTGGGAGCCGATGCACTCGGCGACCACGAACACCGTGGCGGTGAACTGGAACCGCAGCAAGGTGGGCACCGCCCGGACGGCGAAATCGGCGTAACCGTCGTCGAACGTCAGGCCGACCAGGCCGCCCGCCTCGCCCTTCTCCTCGGCGGCCCGCAGCTCGCGGATGCTCACGCCGCGCAGCCCGCGCGAGGCGAGCCACCGCATCTGCCGCATGAACCGCGCGGGCGACACCGTGATCCGATGCGGATCCTCATTGGTGTGCGCCACCGAGTGGTACATCAGTACCCACGGCACCCTGTCGCGCGCTCTGCGCGTCGGCTGTGTCTGGATCACTGGTCTTCCCCCGATCGAAACGGCTGATGACACGGCTGGCGGAGCGGATGACGAGGGGGCAGAAGAGCTCCAACGGGCTCGCGTCCTGCCCCGCTGCCGTCGCCGCATGCCTCGCCTTGGTGAGCCCTCGGCACGCGCACGCCATCATGAGGGTCGTGCCGTACACCGCCAGGACGGCGATCCCGCCGATCGGCAGCACCAACGCGGGCGGTGCCTTGTCCGCGAGTCCGGCGTGGACGAGGAGCCCGGTCGCGGTGGCGACGGCGGCCGCCATGGCGAGCGTGAGCAGGTCGTGCGCGACGTGGCGCAGCGAGATGGCCGCCAGGCGTTTGCGCAGGCCCACCAGCAGCAGGGTGGCGGAGACGCTGACGCCCGCGGCGTTGGCGGCGGCGAGCCCGCCGACGCCGAAGCCCTTCACCGTGGCCACGCCGATGGCGGCGGTGGCGCCCAGCCCGAGGGCGACGCACGAGACCGGGTACCAGGACGGCGTGCCGCGGGCGAAGAAGCCGCGTCCGGCCACGGCGACCATGGCCTGGGCGAGCAGCCCCACCGCGTAGATGCGCATGATGGACGCGGTGCTCTGGGTGTCGCCGCCCGTGAAGCGGCCGTGTTCGAACAGCACCGTGATGATGGTCGGGGCGAACGCCACCACGAAGGCGGTGGCGCAGAGCACCATGCCCCCCACCGCGACGATGTCGCACTCCATCCGCCGGCGCACCATGGTCAGGTCGCCCGCGGCCGTCGCCCGCGCCAGCCGCGGGAACGTCACCGCGACCAGCAGCAGCGACAGCATCACCGGCGCCTGGGCCACCCGCTCGGCGTAGTTGAGGTGGGAGATCGACCCCTCGGACAGGGACGACCCCAGGAAGCGCTCCACCAGGACCTGCCCCTGACGGAGCAGGCTCCACAGCACGATGGGCGCGATGGCGGCCAGGCCGAGCGCCGCGGCCCGGCCGGCCTCGCCCTCCAGCGCCGCCCGGTGGGGCACGTGGGCGGGGGCCAGGCAGCGCGCGAAGACCGGGGCCTGCACGGCGATCATCAGCAGGCTGCCGAACGCGACGCCCAAGGCCGCGCTGGTGACGCCCAGCGGCTCGTGGAACACCGCGATCATCGTCAGGATGCCCGTGTTGTAGGCGGCGTAGATGCACGCGGGCGGCCCGAAGCGGTGGTGCGCGCGCAGCGTCGCGCTCATGAAGCCGACCACCCCGAACGTCAGGATGGTGAGCGAGGTGAGCCGCACGCAGCGCACCGCGTCGTCCGGTCGGCCGATGCCGGGGGCGAGCATGCCGACCAGGACCGGCGCCGCCAGCGCCGACAGCAGCGCCGCGACGGCCAGGACGGCGGCGAGGCGGGGCAGCGCCGAGGCCACGAACGCCCGGGCGTGGCCGCGCCGGTGCAGGGCGAGGCTGACGGCGGGCACCACCGCCAGCGCCATCGCGTCCTCGATCAGCAGCGACGACACCGTCTCGGGGATCGTCCAGCCGACCAGGAAGGCGTCGGTGCCGCCGCTGGCCCCGAACTGGTGCGCCATGACGAGATCGCGTACGAACCCCAGCGAGGTGCCCGAGGCCGTGAGGAGGGCGGTGACGGCCGTGGCGCGCCCGATCGACACTCTGCGCGCCGGGGCGGCCTCAACGGCTGTCATGGGCGCCTCCCGTCGTGCGGCGGCCGCGGGGCCGAGCGGATTCGGCGTCGGATGCGGGGACGGTTGCGGGGACGGTCTCGGGGACGGTCTCGGGGACGCGCGGGACGGGGCCGTCCGGGCCGCGCGACGGCCCGAGCGCGACCACGGCGGTCACACCAAGCATTACCGACGTCAGCACGGACGTCGGCCCGCCGAGGTCCCCGTACAGGAAGTCCACCAGCACCACCGTCATGAATCCCGTCGCCACAAGCCACACGGCGTCCCTCCGCGCGCTTCTCCCCGGCATCGCCGGCGGGCGCGCCAACCCCGCTAGCAAGAAACCCAAGAGCACGGCGAACCCGGCGATCCCCACAAGGCCCTGCTCGCTGAGGACGAGCAGGTACTGGTTGTGCGGGGACAGCAGCTCCTGCCGGACGTAGCCGTTGACCGGGTCGCTGGTGTCGCTGGCCCCCGACAGCTGGATCGGCGCGTATGTGTCGCGGTAGGCGGCGAAGTTCTTGACCCCGACGCCCGTGGCCCTGTGGTCGCGCCAGATGTGCAGGGCCGTGCTCCACAGGCTGTACCGGTCGACCACCGACTGGTCCGGCGTGCTCGTGGACGCGGTGATGGAGCGGGCGCGTTCGACGACCGTCTGCGCCCCCGGCCCGAGCGCGCCGCCCGCGACGACCGCGACCGCGCCCGCGGCGACCGCGACGCGCAGGGCCAGCATCCGGTCGCGCAGCACCGTCATCAGCGCCGCCGCCGCGCCGACGGCGATCCAGCTCCCCCTGCTCAGCGAGAGGACGAGCGCGGCGGCCTGCACGGCCAGGACCGCCCACAGCAGGGCCGTGACCGCGGCGGGTCGGCCGCGGGACGGCCTGGCCAGCAGGAACGCGAGCGTGACGACCGTCCCGTACCCGACGACGGTCGCCAACGCCATGACGTCCAGGGCGCCGAACGTCCCGACGGCGCGCACGTTGCGCCCCTCGTACGACGCCCCCGTCCCCGTCGCGGCCTGGACGATGCCGTACCCGGCCTCGAACACGGCGGCCGCGACGACGGCGGCGCAGACCGGCGTCAGGTCGCGGCGGTCCCGCACGAGCGTCATCACCGCCAGCGGCACCAGGACGAAGATCTGCAGGAAGCGGACCGCGCCGGGCAGGCTCGCGGCGACGTCCGTGGAGCACACCGTGGTCACGCCGACCGTGACGATCACCGGGCCGAACGCGAGGAGCGCGCGCGGGGGCAGCCGCCGGCGCGCCGCGACCACCGAGATCGCCGCGACCGCGACGACCACCGCGCTGGCCACGTCCGCCGGCGTCACCTTGACGGCGCCGTCCGAGGCGCCCCGCCCGGCGGGCGCGCACACGCACAGGACGGTGACGGCCACGAGCGCGCCGGGGCGGACGACCGGCGCGCGCAGCCGTCCCAGGCCGCGCCGCCGGACGCCCTCCGCGTTTCCCGCCGCCGGCGCCCGCGGCGGCGCCGGCATGCCGTGAGCGGACGGTGCGGACAGCGCTCCCATCACGGCGCCTTCACCATGAAGACCGCCTGGATGGTCAGCAAGAGGATCTTCAGATCGCCCCAGAAGGACCAGTTGTCGATGTAGTGGTTGTCGAATCTGGCGCGGAGGGCGATCGAGGTGTCGCCCCGGAGCCCGTGGACCTGCGACCAGCCGGTGATGCCGACCGGAACGCGGTGGCGCATGGCGTAGCCGCTGTACTCGTTGGAGAACCGCTCCACGAAGTGGGGGCGTTCGGGACGGGGCCCGACCAGGCTCATGTCGCCCCGCAGGACGTTCCACAGCTGCGGCAGTTCGTCGAGCGAGGTGCGCCGCAGGAAGCAGCCGACGGGCCCCATGCGCTCGTCGCCGTCCACGCTCCAGCGGGTGTCCGCCTCCTCCTCGTCCGCGGGCTTGAGCGTGCGGAACTTCAGCAGCACGAACGTTCGTCCTCCCATCCCCACGCGCCGCTGCCGGAACAGCACCCCCGGGCCGCCCTCGATCCGGACGGCGATGGCGCAGGCGACCATCAGCGGCCAGACGACGGCGAGGGCGAGAGCGGCCGCGACCACGTCGAAGGCGCGCTTGGCGTACCACGTCGGGCGTCCCTGCGGACCGTGCGCGAGGGTGACGCAGGGGATGCCGCACAGGTGCTCGGCGCGCTCCCCGGCCCCGGAGAGCAGCTCGACCGCCGTCGGCACCAGGAGCACCTCGCAGCCCAGGGCGCCGCAGAGGCGTGCGACGACCTCGACGTGACGGCGCGGCACCTCCTCGCCCACGATGACGACGTCGGTGACGCCGCGCGTCCGGATGACCCGGCGCAGCTCCGGGAGTCCGCCGAGGATCGGGCCGCTCGCCTCCCGGGGCGGCACCGATCCGGACGGATGGATCCGCCCCACCGGCTTGAGGCCGAGTTCCGTGTGCCGCCGCAGCATGTCCAGCACATGGCCGGTGAACGACCCGCCTCCGATGACGAGCGCGGACGGCGGGGCGTTGCGCCTCCTGCGCCAGGCGCGGACCGCGACGTAGCACAGGGACCGGCCGGTGAGCGCCGTTATGAAGTAGAGGACGGCGACCCAGAAACCGATGGCGCAGGAGTCCGCGAGGGGCGTCCACGGGCCGTCCAGGAACGCGAAGGCGACCAGCATCCCGGCGACGAGGGCGGGGATCAGCATCGCGCCCGCGTCGTCCAGAACGGAGAGCACGCGGCGGCGCCGGTAGAGGCCGCCCGACGCCGCTCCCGCGGCCACGGTCAGGGCGGCCGCGCCCAGCGCGGCGGCGGGGCGCCCGGCCCCCGCGGCGAGCGCGGCGGCCGCCATCGACGCGCCGTCGACCAGCGCGAGGACCAGCGGGAACGCGCCTCGTCCGCGGTGAGCGCCGCGCGGGGGGCGCGAGGCCTCCGGGACGGCGAGCGCCGGGACGTCGGTCTGGACGTCCTGCGGCGGCGCGGTCAGCGGGACCGCCTGGCCGGAGGGGTGGGGTCCGGTGCTCGCACTCAGCCCTTGGGCTCCCATCTCGCGCTTCCCTTCACAGACAAGAACTCACCGGCGAGTGACGTCCACAACCGAGTTCAAGATCACATACGAATGCCGTACAAAACGCTGCCGTCGCGCGTGTCCGGCGGTGCTCGCACCGTTTCGTTCGGCACCGTCGTCAGGATGACACCGGAGCGGCGAAGTACTCCTTCCGGCCAGGTTTCTTTAACAAGGAGAACCGTCTGTTTGATCAAGCGGACCGCCCGCTAAGGCGTCCGTTATCGGAGACTACGCCGACGGCCACGGCGCCCCTTTTCCAGATTTCTCGAAATCGAACCGTCGCCGCATGCTCCTCATTCTGGGTGAGCACGGCGGCTCCCCCTGGCACCGGACATTTTTCTCGCCGCCCCCGAGGCCGTCCAGCCGGACAGAAACGGAAATCCGCACAGCTCGCCGGATCTCCCGGAAAAGGGCGCGCCGGATCATTCCCGCCACGAATGCGAAGCCGCCGGAATTTGCTCGGCTGCGGACGCCCCGGACGCGTGCGCTCAGACCGGGCCGAGACCGTCCAGGTCGGCGACGTGCCCGTTGCCGTTCCACAGCACCCGGGCGGCCGTGCGTTCGACCAGCTCGGCGGCGAGCGCGCGGGCGAGCGGATCGTCGGCCGCGCCGATCGAGTCGAGGAACGCCAGCGCCTGCGCCAGCTCGTCGGCCGTCAGCCGCCGCAGCGGTTTGCGCGCCCAGCTGAAACGCTCCAACCGATCAGGGTCAAAGCCGTCCACGCCGCGTCCTTCCGCGCCTCGGCCGGGATCGCGTCCCCGCCTTTCCGTCGCCCGAGCGCAGATCGGTCCGACCCGCCCCAACATTTGTTCTCAGCTTCATTCGGCAACACCCGCCCCGCTCGTCGCGGCGCCATACGCTCCCCAACCCCGGCAATCAGTCCGCCAACAAGGCGCCAATGCGGCCGAGCCGCCCTGGATCATGGGTACGTCCATGCACGCCAGGTCCGGCGTTCGGGAACCGGCCGCCGGATTCCGGTCGGTTCCCGCGAACCGACGGACCATTTCAGGCTAGTGGCATCGCACCCCGTGATCGGCGACCCGGACGGCCGGTGCGTGCCGCCGCTTTCTTCTCGCGTTCGGGTTGGAAGTCCCCGGTTGGATGTCCCATTGTCTGTGCACTGGTTGGTCAGGCTCGGCGTCGCGGCCGCCCTGGTCTGCTCGGGCGCGGCGGTCGTCGCGCCGGCCGCGTCGGAGGCGGCCGCGCCGGCGGTGACCGCGGCGTCCGCGACACGGGCGGTCGCGCCGTCCCGCGGCGCGCCCCGCCGCGCCTCGAGGACGTTTCTCACCATTCCGCGGCTGCACGCGAGGCTGCGCGTCAGACGGGGCGTGTCGCAGCGCGTGCTCGCCAAGGGCCCGGGCTACTTTCCCGGCACCGCGCGGCCCGGGGAGATCGGCAACATGGTGATCCTCGGACACCGCACGACGCATTCGGCGCCGTTCCGGCGCCTCCACCGGCTGCGCCGCGGCGACCGGCTCATCGTGTCGGCGCGCGCGCGGCGGTACGTCTACCGGGTGGACGGGAAGCGGATCATCTCCGCGCGGCGCCGGTCGGTGCTCGCGCCGGTGCCGTTCCGGCCGCACGCCGAGCCGCACGCCCGGAGGCTCACGCTGATCACGTGCCATCCCCCGGGCTCCGACCGGCAGCGGCTGGTCGTCCTGGCCAGGATGGGCGCGCGATGAGCGGGGGCCTGACCGCGCGGCGGCGCCTCGGGGGCGCGCGGGGGCTCTCCATCGCGCTGGCCCTGACGGCGCTGGCGCCGGGCGGCGTCGCGGCGGCGTTGGGGCCGACGCCGCGCGCGCCGGCGACGGTCGGGTACGCGGCGCGGGCGCCGGGCGCCGCGGCGGGCTCCGCGGCCATCGCCACCGAGCCGTGCGCCGCGGGGACGCTGCTGGTCACCCGCGTGCCCTTCGTCATCGACATGACCCGGTGCGACCCGCGGTCGATCCTGCTGAAGGGGCCGAGCGGCCTGGGCGTGATGGTGCCGCCGGACGGCAGCTCGGTGGAGGCGTCCGTGCTCGGCGGGCGCGGCATGCAGTCGCTGGTCGTCGACGTCGACCTCACCGAGAAGCGGGTCACCGTGTCCGGCGACGAGCCCGGCGGCCCTTGGGACGCGCTGCCGACCACCCTGGACGATCCGACGGGCGGCAGGGCGCACGCTCCCCTGCCTCCGCCTCCGGCCCCCTCGGCCGCGTCCTCCCGTGAACGGTCGGCCGCCGCCCCCATTTCCCCGTGCCGGGACGCGGCGTACCGCAGCGACGGCGCCCCGCTCCCGTCCAAGGGGCGCCGCCGGCCGGTCCTGAAATGGTGGTACTACCCGGGGTGGGGCCCGGTGGCCTATCTGAACGCCAGGCAGCGCAAGCGGGCGTTCCTCCGCGGCACCCGCATCGCTGTGCGAGGACAGAACAACTGCCGTCTCGGACGGGTCTCCATCCGCCAGGTCTACAAAGGGTCGACGTGGCGTCCGCCCGGAGTCCTGAGGTCGGGCGCCTGCGGCAGGGCCGACGGACGCAACGTCCGAGGCTGGATGCGCTTCCGCCCCGGCGAGACCATGCTCGGCCTCACCTGCAAATGGTTCCGCAGGGGCAAGATGGTGGAAGGGGACATCGCGCTCAACGCCAGCGGAGCGCGCTGGGCGACCAGCAAGAAGCGCTGCCGCGCCGACGCCTATGACGCCGTCGGCGTCGCGGCCCACGAGACCCTGCATCACCTGGGCCTGGCCCATGTCAAGGGCGCCCGGCACCGCAAGCTCACGATGTTCCCGGCCATCGACACGTGCGAGTTCCACTGGCGCACGCTGGGCCTCGGGGACTTCCTCGGGCTGAAGAGGCTGTACGGCAGGCGCTGAGGAGGGCCGCCGCACCGGGCGCGTCACCGGCGGGTCACGCGCAGACCGATCACGTCCCAAGCGCCTGCCGAGAGGGACTCGCGGACCGGTTGCGCGTCCCCGCCGACCGGCGCGGCGACGCGAGGGGCGGAACCTGCCGGACCGCGCGGCGGGACGCCAGCACCCCCGCCCGCCCTTAACGAAGATCGGCCCGTAACCTGGCGCTCATTTTGATCCGTAACAGTTTGAACACGACCCGTCACAGAAAGGTATCTGGCGCGGGCCTCGTTCACTCTTCGATCTCGCTTGATCCCGGAACCGAGGCCGTAACCGTCCACTTCCGCCACGGGGGCGTGGCCGTCATGCCCTGCGTGCGGACAACCCTGCTCATGAAAGGGACGCGCGATGAAGGCGAACAAGGCACGCAAGTCGTCGAACCGGGCTCGCAGGCAAGGGAGGGCGTCGCGGTTCGGCAGGGCGGCCAAGTGGGGCGCCACGGCCGTCACCCTGGTCGGTTCCATCGCGGCGATCGCATTGCTCCGGTCCTGGTTCGCCCGGCCGAGCACGCAGCGCCGCGACTGGGCGGCGGCCACCACCCAGGGCGACCGGCGGGACGGCGCGCACCGCGCGTCCATGTGAGCGCACCGGACGGCGTCGCGGGACAGCGTCAATGCGCAGGGTCGGGTCGATGCGCAGGATCGGGTCGATGCGCAGGGTCGGGGTCGATGCGCAGGGTCGGGAGCGTCTTCCGTGGTTCCGTCGCGGTGCGCCGTCATCCGCACCCCCGCACATTGCGAAAGTCCTTTCCTTCCCCATCGCGGTGACCGGCCGACGGTGGCCGACCGGTCGGGCGGCCGCCGTCGGCCGGGCCGGCGGGTGACGGCCCGGGCCGCGCGACTGGGGCCGACTGCTCCCGGAGGTGACCCCGTGAAGATCGCCATGATTTCCGAACACGCCAGCCCGCTGGCCGCCCGCGCCCGCCCGGGCGAGCAGGACGACCCCGGCGACTGCGCCGCCGAGCTCGACGGGCTGAGCGTGTTCGTCGCCGATCTGGCGGCCGGCCTCGGCGCGCAGGGGCACCACGTCACCGTCTACACCCGCCGCGACGACCCGGACCTGCCCGCGCGGGTGCGGCTGGAGCCCGGGGTGACCGTCGAGCACGTGCCCGCCGGGCCGGCCAAGCCGATGCCGCGGGACGAGCTGCTGCCCTGGATCCCCGACTTCGGGCACTACCTGCGGGAGCGCTGGGCCGACGATCCCCCCGAGGTGGCCCACGCGCACTTCTGGATGAGCGGGCTCGCCACCGTCCAGGCCATCCGGCATCTCGACGGGCGCCGCGTGCCGATGGTGCAGGCCTACCACTCGCTCGGCACCGTCGAGCACCGCCACCACGGCGGCGCCGGACCGGCCGGACGCATCCGGTTGGAACGCGCCATCGGCCAGGCCGCCGACGCCGTGATCGCCGCCAGCTCCGAGGAGGCCGAGGAGGTGGTGCGCATGGGCGTGCCGCGCGACCGCGTCACCATCGTCCCCTGCGGGATCGACCTGGAGTTCTTCAGCCCCGACGGCCCGGCCGACCCGTCCGGGCGGGGGCGGCGGCTGCTCATGCTGACGCGGCTGCACGAACGGCAGGGGGTTGACACGGCGATCCAGGCGCTCGGCCGCGTGCCCGGCGCGGAGCTCATCATCGCCGGCGGCCCGCCGTTCGAGCGGCTCGACGAGGACCCGGACGTGCGGCGGCTGCGCCGGGTGGCGGAGGAGGCCGGGGTCGCCCGGCGCGTGGCGTTCCTGGGACGGGTGAGCCGGGCCGAGGTGCCCCGGCTCCTGCGGTCGGCGGACCTGGTGGTGGCCCTGCCCTGGTACGAGCCGTTCGGCATGGTCCCGCTGGAGGCGATGGCCTGCGGCGTGCCCGTCGTCGCCACCGCCGTCGGCGGCCACCTGGACACCATCATCGACGGCGTCACCGGCGTCCACGTCGCGCCCCGCACCCCCGAGCAGACCGCCCGCGTCATCCGCGCCCTGCTCGCCGACCCGACCCGCCGCGCCGCCATGGGATTCGCCAGCAGCGACCGCGCCCGCTCCCGCTACTCCTGGGACCGCATCGCCTTGGAGACCGTCAAGGTGTACCGTCGGGCCGTGGCCCGCTCGAGAGTGCCCGCCTGAGCCGCGCCACCCCGATCAGGTAAAAATTCAGGTAAAAATTGCCCCGGCCTCGGGGAGACGCGCAGAGCGCGCCATCCCCCGTCCGCACGGGGGCTTCGCACGCGGCGCCTCTGACACGCGCGCCGGAAAGTCGGTCAAGCGACGGACAAGACTTGCTAACGTCGACGCCATGCGAGACAAGCCGTCGCATGCCCTGGTCGACGTGGCCCGGAGCGTGGGGACAGCCGGGGTGACCGCCATGGCGAGCATACCCGGGCTGCTGGCCGCGGTGGACCAGCACGCCGCCGCGGTGCGCGACCTTCTCTCCGCATCCGGTCAGACGCTCGACGCCGAGTCGCTCGGCGAGTACCTGGTCAGCTTCACCGAGTCCGCGCTGCAACGCGGCTGGACCCCGGGCGACACGCGCGACTGGGAGTTCGTCCGCATCGTCGCCATCTGCTGGTTGATGACCCGCCACGACTACTGACGCGCCCGCCGGGCGGCGTCCGCTCCCCCCGACTCCGCCGCGCGATCACGCGACCGCTCGTCGCATGTTTTCATCCGCTCGTCGCACGTGACCGACACCGCGTAACCCTACCGGGGCGTAGTGCCTATGTTCGTGGCAGCCGCTCGGCGGCCCGGCCGCAGGGGCCCGCGGGGGGAGGCACCGCCGGCACCGCCGGCAGATGACCGTCCCACATCGGTGCCTACTGGGCCCGCAGGCCTGGTCGCCGCGGCCACGTAGGGGGGAGGGGGCACGTCCCGCACACCGACCCGCGGACGTGCCTCCTCCGCCGCAGCGCGGCGCGCCCCCGCCGACGCGCACGGTTTCCTCTGATCCCTCCCGGTTTATGCCCGTCTTTTGTGGATAGCGGGACGCTGAGGAGGAACGAGGAGTCATGCCGAAAACCACGAAGACCGGCAAACCGCGCAAGGACGAGTTGCCGAGCACCCTCCAGCGTTCCGACAAGGAGGCGCAGGAGACCTTCGCCAAGGCCCACGACAGCGCGGTCGAGACGTACGGCGAAGGGGAGCGGGCGCACCGCACCGCGTACGCGGCGCTCAAGCACAAGTTCGAGAAGAGGGGCGACCGGTGGGTCAAGAAGGCCCGCAAGGGCCCCTCCGACCCCCGCGCGAAGAACCCGAAGGCCCGAGAGAACAAGGGGAAGAGCTTCGGCGGCGTCGACGTCGAGGGCCGCTCCAAGCACGACCTGTACCAGCAGGCCGCCGAGCTGGACGTGCAGGGGCGCTCGCGGATGTCCAAGCAGGAGCTGGCGGAGGCCATCGCCCGCAAGCAGGGCTGAGAGCGGCCATGCCGATGGCCGAGCGCGCCAAGGCGGCGGTGCGCGCTCCTGGACCGCCACCCCCGCGGATGCGTCGCCGAGGAGACCGGCGCACGACCGCATCCGCAGGGCCGCCCGGGTCTGACCCCGGTCCGCCGTCCGGAGCCTCCGACCCGGGCGGACGCGCGGGACGAGGGTCCTACTCGCCGTTCCACCAGCGGGTGATGGCGTCCATCAACCGCCGGGGAACGGGACCGGACGGCGCGGGCGCCGCCTGCTGGGCGGCTCCCGCGGCGGCGGGCACGGCGGCGTGCTGCGCCGGCGTCGCCTCCGCCTCGGCCTCGCGGTCCTGCTCGTCGTTCTGCGCGTGCCACGCCTGGTCGGGGTCCCGGACCGGCGGGAACGTCACCGGAAGCGCCTTCAGCGACCGGTGGAAGGGGCCGGGCCGCCACTCCAGTCGGTGCTTGGGCACGGCGAGCTGCACGTCGGGCAGGCCGTCCAGGAGCCGTTCGATGGCCACCGACGCGATGAGCCGCGCGTGGCTCTTGGCGGGGCAGGCGTGCGGGCCCGCGCCCCACGAGACGTGGGCGCGGTTGCCGACCCGCTGGTCGGTGGCCTTGGACGGGTCGGTGTTGGCCGCGGCGAAGCTGATGACGATCGGCTGGTTGGCCGGCAGGACCGTGCCCATGTACTCGGTCTCGCGGTCCAGGAAGCGGGCCGCGTAGTTGGCGATGGGCGGGTCGGTCCACAGGACCTCTTCGATGGCGTCCTCGACGGGGACGCTGCCGCCGGACAGGTCGCCGGCGAACCGGTCGTCCGACAGGAGCAGCAGCAGCCCGTTGGCGATGAGGTTCTGGGTGGGCTCGGTGCCCGCGCCCAGCAGCAGCACCAGGTTGTGCAGCAGCTCCTCGTCGTTCAGCCGCGCCGGATGGGCGATCAGCCACGACGTGACGTCGGCGCCGGGCCGCTCCCGCTTCATCTCGATCAGCCGCCGGGCGCCGTCGCTCAGCGCCGCGTTGCCCTTCTGGACGTCCTCCACCTGGAAGATCGCGCTCACGCCGTACATCAGCTGCTGGGCGATGTCCGGCGGGCAGCCGAACAGCTCCATGAACACCAGCAGCGGCAGCACGACCGCGTAGTCCTTGAGCAGGTCCGCCTCGCCCATCGGGCCCATGAGGCGGATGAGCTTGTCGGCGTTGCGCTCGACGTAGCCGCGCAGGGTGGTGGTGTCGATCCGGGCCATCGCGTCGGTGATGGCGCCGCGCAGCCGCGCGTGGTGGGTGCCGTCGGTGTGCAGCGCGTTCGGCCGGTACCCCATCATCGGCAGCACCGGGCAGTCGGGCGGCACCGTCTTCTGCCAGCCGCGCGGGTCGTGCTTGAACGTCAGGTCGTCCCGCAGCACCTCGAGGACGGCGTCGTACCCGATGGCGAGCGTCGCGGGGACGCCGGGCGCCAGCTCCACGGGCGCGAACGACCCGTAGCGGCGCAGCTTGGCGTAGGTGGCGTGCGGGTCGGCCGCGAACTCGGGGCCGTACAGCGGCGTCCGGCCGGTCGTCGTGCGCGCCGCGCCCGCCTCGTCCCGCGTCGGCGCGACGGGCTGCGGCTGGGCGCCGGTCTGCGCCGCGGCGAACTCGGGCTCCCCTCCGGCGGGTTCGGACGCGGCGCCGGTCTCGTCGTCCAGGCGTTCGGTCGTCATGACTGCTCCCGTTCGGTGGCGATGAGATGGTCCACCAGGGCGATCAGCGCCCGCGCCGACGACGCGCGGTCGCGGGCGTCGCAGGTGACGAGCGGGGTGGCGGGATGCAGGTCGAGGGCCTCGCGGACCTCCTCGTCGGGGAACACCGGGGCGCCGTCGAAGGCGTTCACGGCCACCGCGTACGGCAGCCCGTGCCGCTCCACCAGGTCCATGATCTCGAAGGACTTCTCCAGGCGGCGGGTGTCGACCAGCACCAGCGCGCCCAGGGCGCCGAGCGACAGGTCCTCCCACAGCCGCTTGAAGCGGCCCTGCCCCGGCGTGCCGAACAGGTACAGCACCAGCCGGTCGCTGAGGGTGAGCCGCCCGAAGTCCATGGCGACGGTGGTGTGGGTCTTGTCGGGGACGCCGGTCAGGTCGTCGATGGGCGCCCCGGCCTGCGTCATCCGCTCCTCGGTGCGCAGCGGCCGGATCTCCGACAGCGTGCTCACGAACGTCGTCTTGCCGACCGCGAAGTGCCCCACGATCAGCAGCTTCACCGACCTGCGCACCGTGTCGCGCACGTACATGCCGCCCGCGGCGGCGCCCGCCCCGGGGGCCGCCGGGGCGGAGCTCTCAGAGGAGAGCACGGAGTCCATCGAGCACCTCCTGCAGGAGCTCCAGCTCCTCGGGCCGCGATTCCGGGCCCGCGGCCCGGGTGGTGATGTGGCCGCTGTCCACCAGGTCGGACAGCAGCACCTTGGTGACGCTGACGGGAAGCTGCAGATGGCCGGCCACCTCGGCCACCGACAGGGCCCCGCCCCGGCACAGCGTCACGATGCGGCGCTTCTCCGGGCTGAGCCCGGTCAGCGGCAGATCCCCCGCGGCCGTCACCAGCGTGACCAGGTCGAAGATGTTGCGGCTCGGACGCGCCCGACCGCCGGTCACCACGTGCGGCCGGACCAGCGCCCGCCTGTTGCGCGGCGTCATCATGCGTCGGCGCTCCGCGGCGGCGAGGACAGCTCCTTACCGAGCCGCTGCACCAGCTCCTGCAGCCGGAACGACACCGCCTCCATGTCCACGTTCGGGGTCGCCGAGACCGCCAGGTACGCGCCGGGCCCGGCGGCGACCAGGAACACGTACCCGTCGTCGAACTCGCTGACCGTCTGCCGCCACGTGGTGCTCGGGTTCCCGCAGAACTCGGCGGTGCTGCGGGCCAGCGACTGCAGGCCCGCCATCCCGGCGGCCTGCCGCTCCGCCTCGTCCCGGTCGATCCGCGCGGAATGGGCGATCAGCAGCCCGTCGGCCGACAGCAGGATCGCGTACCGGGTCTCCGGCATGCGCAGCGCGTCATCCAGCATCCAGCCGAGCTTGTTGTCCATGAAATCGGTCATGACCGGCTGTTCCCTTCACTGTCGGCTTCGTGCTGAGCGGACGGCCCCTCCGCCCCACCGGAGACGGACGCGGCGCGACCGGACCGGGTTCCGCGCTGCCAGGCGCCCAGGCCGGCGGCGCTGCGGCGCGACGGCGGCTCCGCCCCGACCCGCGCCTCGGGCGCGGCGCCGCTCCCGGCGGCGGGCTCGCGGGGCCCCTGCCCGGGCGCGGCGGCGCTGACCCGGCGGCGCTTGGGCAGCCCCCCGGCGGTGGTGGCCCCCACGGCGGCGGGCTCCTGCTGTCCGGCGGACGGGTCCGGCGCCGCGGCGCCGGGGGCGGACGACGCGTCAGGCTCGGGCGACACGGCGGGTCCCTCCTGCTCGTTCGTCGGGACGGCGGTCAAGAGCGCGTTCGGCAGGAACACCACCGCGCGCACGCCTCCGTACGGCGACCTGGTGTCCACCGACACGGTGAACCCGTAGCGGGCCGAGAGCACCCCGGCGACCGCGAAGCCGACCTGCGGCGGGTCGCCGATCCGGTTGATGTCGACGCTTTCGCGTCCGTTCAGCAGCCGGGTGGCGCGCTGGATCTCCTCCCCGTTCATCGCCACCCCGGCGTCGTCGATCATGATGGCCACGCCGTTGTGCGCCATCTGGAAGTTGACGTCGACCTTCGTGTTGGGCTGCGAGTGCCGCGTCGCGTTGTCCAGCAGCTCCGCCAGCACCAGCACCACCGGCTCCACGGCGCGGCTCACCACCGCGACGTTGACCTCCGAGCTGATCTGCACCCGCAGGTAGTCGCGGATCCGGGAGATCGCGCCGCGCACCACGTCCGACAGCGCCGACGCCTGGCGCTGCTGGCCCGGCCAGGACCCGCACAGCACCGCGGTGGCCTGGGCGCGCCGTCCCAGCTGGGCGTTCATGTGGTCCAGGCGCAGCAGGTCGGCGAGCACCTCGGGGTCGTCGTGCCGCTCCTGCATGTCGCTCAGCGCGAGCTGCTGCTCGTTGGCCAGGCTCTGCACGGTCCGCATCATCGACCGCAGCGTGACCTTCGCCGAGCGGTCGGCGCGGACCCGGGCGCGCTCCACGCTCTCGGTGAACAGATCCAGCACCGCCTGGACGTCCTGCCCGAACGGCGTGCCGGTCAGCCACTGCTCGTGCAGCGGCTTGGACACCGTCACCGGCCGCCCGTCGAGCTGGTCGCGCAGCTCGGGAAGCCGGGTACCGACCAGATGCCGCAGTTCCTCGTCCCGCCGCCGCAGATCGTCAAGCAGCGCCTCGACCTGCCCGCGGTACCGCTCGGTGATGTGCCGCTGGCGCATGTGCACGACCGCGAGGACGACGATGACGATAGCCGCGCCGGCGAGCGCCGCCACCAAGAGGGGTTGCTCCATCAGGTCCTCAGTAGGGGTGGAATGGTCCAACGTGGCGATTGGGCGATTATGTCGCGAATCACAGTGGTTCGCGGGCGAAACGGCGCGTGTCCTCGCCCAGGACCGCGAAGCGGTTCCGCGGTCCTCCCGCGGCCGGGCCGTGCCGCACCGCCCGTCCCCGCCTCGTTTGCGCATGTGACACCGATGTTCCGCGCGGTCGGCCGCGTCGCCGCAACGCTACCGATGCCACCTGTCTCCTTCCCGTGCCCGGGGTTCCGCCCATGACGTTGTACGGCCGCCCGCCGGAGTCCCGCCTCACAGGGCGCGGACGCGCTTCACCACGGCCGGGCGAGCCGGCGCGCCGCGGGGACGCCTTCCGATGACGCGCCCCGGGAACGCAGTTCGTCACCGTACCGGTCGCGGAACTCGTCCTCATATGCGCCCCACGCTTCCCCCGCCCTCCCCCACCCACATACCGCCCGACCACTCCCCCAAGCCCCGCCCCCAATCCCCCGCCGCACGCCCGTCCACTGCGCCAGCCCATCCGTGACGTTCGACGGCCCCGCCCGCGCTCGCCGCCCTGGCGCGAACCGGCAGAACCCGCATGCACGGGAAACAAGCCATAGGCCGCCGAGTCGAAGTTCTGACCGCCGCGCGCTGCTAACCGCAGCGAGACTTCGCCCACTCGGGGCGCACCACCCCCATACATGACCCACCTCATCAGCCGCGACCGCGTCCACACGTCAACCCCACATCCTGACGAGGCCAGTCCCCCGCCTACATGAGGAAGCCACCAACACTGTCCCGCGCCCGTCGACCGACCAATTCCATCCGTGACGTTCGACGGCCCCGCCCGCACTCGCCGTCTGGCGCGGACCAGCAGAACCCGCATGCACGGGGAGCAAGCCGTAAGCCGCCGTGTCGGGGTCTTGACTGCCGCGCTGCTCACCGCAGCGGGATTCAGTTGAACGGCGCAACCCCCCAGCGCGAGTCGACACAGCGACCGCGTTCAGACACGTCAAGCCCACATCTGGCCAGGGCCACTCCCGTGGTCGCGCGACCGAAACCACCGGCATCGTCTCGAGCCAGCCCACCAGGCGAGCCAATCCGTGACGTTCGACGACCACCACACGCGCTTGTCGGCCCCAGCGCGAAATCACACAGGCCGTACACACGATCGCCGGGAAGCAAGCCATAGGCCGCCGCGTCGAAGTTCTGACCGCCGCGCTGATCAACGCAGCGGGTCACCACCAGACCGGCACAACCACCCGTATACGCAACCCGCCGCATCGGCAAGCGCGTTCGGGCACATCAGTCCATGTTCCGCTCCACCCCGCCACGGATCGAAGCCCCGACATCGTCCGGCGCCCGTCAACTGGGCGGGCCGATCCGTGACGTTGGGCGCGTCTCCGCCTGTCACTGATCGTCGGCTTGGTGCGAGACTGGGGGATGCCGGACGGACGACCGCTGGGGAGCAGCCTTTGACCAGTCGCAGGCCGCGGGCCGCGTCGGTGATGTGGTGGATCGTGACCGCGGTGCTGCTCGCCGCGGCGGGATACTGCCTGACGGGCGCGATCACGCAGGGCACCGCCACCCGCAAAGCCGCCCACGGGCAGGGACGGCCGGGCACGTTCCTCGCCGAGACCTGGGAATGTTCCAAGACCTGCTCGTGGTACGGGACGTTCACACCGGACCTCGGCGATCGGGGCGTCGTCCGCCACATC
Organism: Actinomadura rubrobrunea NBRC 15275; assembly: GCF_001552235.1. NCBI lineage: Bacteria > Bacillati > Actinomycetota > Actinomycetes > Streptosporangiales > Thermomonosporaceae > Actinomadura > Actinomadura viridilutea. Next base: position 33,793 of record NZ_BCQU01000042.1, read on the forward strand.
GAACTGCGCGGCGCGGACGAGGACTCGATCGACGCGGGCCGCCGCGTGCGCGTGCGGAACGTCGGCGCCTTCGTCCAAGCGGAGAACGGCGCGCCCGAATGGGGCTCCACGATCGCCAACTCCATGGGCACGTTCATCCTCGCCCTGTTCGCGGTCGGGACGTGGTGGGCCTCGATCGCCAGACGGTCGTGACGTCGTGTCCGCCGCCCAGCCTCTTCTCGCGCCTCAACGCACATGACCGCGCTCCCCACCCGAGTGGACGCCGAGGGGCGGCGGGCCAGTACGGCGTGGACGCGGCGGCGCGCGACCGCTTTTCGTGCGCCGATCAAGGCTGCGTCATGCGTTGCAGAACGTTCAGCCTGACCGGTGGGTCGTTGACGCCGTCGATGACGGCGCCCCGGTTCAGCGTGCAGCAGGACTGCGGCGCCGCCGTGCGCCTTTCCGCCCACTACTCGTTCGACCGCGACAACATATTGACGCCGTAGTCATCGGCAATTTATTTTCTTCTGGTATCCTGGTTTCAGATTCTCTGATCTGTCATTTAGCATCGCGTTCCCCAAGGCAAGGGAAGGAACGACGATGCACGAGGGACAGCCCAGTCGGACCGCGCTGACGACCGCCGCGGCGCGCGCCGCGCACCTCATTGTCGACAGCGAGCCCCATATTCTCCATGACACCGTCGCGGCCGCACTGCTCGGCGGCAAGGCCGAGGAGATGCTCGGTTACCACCGCACGCACGGCGACCACCTGGTGCTCTCCGGCACCCGCGCGCTGGTGACCGCGCGCAGCGCCTACACCGAGCGGCTGCTGGCCGACAGCGGCGCGGACCAGTACGTGATCCTCGGGGCGGGACTGGACACCTTCGCCTATCGCAATTCCGGAATCCGCGTTTTCGAGGTCGATCACCCGGCCACGCAGGAATGGAAGCGCTCACTGCTCAAGGACGCGGGATTCGCCGTGCCCGAGCACCTCGCGTTCGTCCCGCTCGACCTCGAATCCGGCGGCCTCCTCGACGGGCTCACCGCCGCCGGCTTCGACCCCGGCCGCCCCGCCCTGGTCGGCTGGCTGGGCGTCGCCGTGTACCTCACCCGCGACGCCATCGCCTCGACGCTCGCCGAATTGGGCCGCATGGCTCCCGGCTCCGACGTCGTCATGGAGTACGCCCTGCCGCGGGAACTGCGGGACGAGACGGGCAAGGCGTACGGCGACATGACCGCCCAGGTGGTCCGCGAGAGCGGCGAGCCCCACCTGACCTTCTTCACCCCCGACGAGGTCACGGAGCTGATGAAGGAGCACGGCCTCGAGGTCGTGGAACACGTCGGCATGCACGACGCCGTCCCCGCGTCCTTCTGGGACCGGGCGGACGCCCTCCGTCCGTTCGACTCCATGCGCCTCGCCCACGCCGTCGTCCCCGCCCGTGACGGCGACGCCGTAACGAGCGACTGACCGGTCGATCGCAAGCCGGGCGCGGACCGAGTCCGCACCCGGCTCCCGACCTGGACGGCCCGGTCGGCTCGCGCGTGGTGCCAGCGCGAACCGACCGGGCCGTTGCGTGCACCTGGGTGTCACTGGGGCGGGGCCGCGGGCGGCGGCTTATCCGGTCGCGCTGCCGATTCGACACGACGTCGGAGTCAACCGGGCCGACATCGGTGGCTGAAGATCGAACACCGCGACGTCTCGGCTCGTTTCACCGGCTCGGCCCTGCTGTTCGCGCCGACCGTCGACGGCCGTGGTGCCCCGACCGTCCCTTCGCCGCCCGGTTCGTGTTCCGCCCGGTTCGTATTCCAAGCGATCGCACCGGACGACACGACGGCCGCCGAGCCGGGCCACCGCCTGGGCGCGTCCAAGCAGATCGCAGGAAAGACGATCGAGCGCCTGGAACACGGGCCGGCAGATCCGCCGCACCGGTACGTGGGTGCCGAAGGCGATGGTGGACACCGGGAGGTGGGCGGCGTCGACGACCTCGGGGACCAGTGGGGCCCTGGCCGGTCGACACCGGCGGGCTCAGTGGCGCTCCCAGCGCGTCAGGCGACCGGTTCGGCGGCGCAGCCGGCCTCGGGGTCGGCGTCGAACTGGGTGCGGTGCAGTTCCGTGTAGCGGCCTCCGGCGGCGAGCAGCTCGTCGTGGGTGCCGCGTTCGACGATGCGGCCGTCCTCGACCACGAGGATGAGGTCGGCGGCGCGGACCGTGGACAGGCGGTGGGCGATCACCACGGCGGTGCGGCCCTCCAGCGCCTCGGCCAGAGCCTCCTGGACGGCCGCTTCGGAGGTGGAGTCCAGGTGGGCGGTGGCCTCGTCCAGGACGACCACGCGGGGGCGGGCGAGCAGGAGGCGCGCGATGGTCAGGCGCTGACGTTCGCCGCCCGACAGGCGGTAGCCGCGTTCGCCGACGACGGTGTCCAGGCCGTCGGGCAGGCTCGCGACCAGGTCGTCCAGGCGGGCGCGGCGCAGGACGTCCCACAGTTCGTCGTCGGTGGCCTCGGGACGGGCGAGCAGGAGGTTCTCCCGGATCGACTCGTGGAACAGGTGGCCGTCCTGGGTGACCACGCCGACGGTGTCGCGGATGGAGGCGAAGGACAGGTCGCGCACGTCCACGCCGTTGAGGCGGACGGCGCCGGAGTCGACGTCGTACAGGCGCGGCAGCAGGCCCGCGATCGTGGACTTCCCCGCGCCGGAGGAGCCGACCAGGGCGACCATCTGCCCGGGCTCGGCGCGGAAGGAGATGCCGTGCAGGACCTCGGCGCCGCCGCGGGTGTCGAGGACGGCGACCTCCTCCAGCGACGCCAGGGAGACCTTGTCGGGCGAGGGGTAGGAGAAGCGGACGTCGTCGAACTCGACCGCCACCGGCCCCTCGGGCACCGGGCGGGCGTCCGGGCGTTCGGCGACCAGCGGCTCGAGGTCGAGGACCTCGAAGACGCGCTCGAAGCTGACCAGGGCGCTCATCACCTCGACCCGCGCGCCGGCCAGCGCGGTCAGCGGCGCGTACAGGCGGGTCAGCAGCAGCGCCAGCGCGACCACCGCGCCCGCGTCCAGCCGGCCGCGCAGGGCGAAGTAGCCGCCGAGGCCGTAGACCAGGGCGAGGGCCAGGGCGGACACCATGGTGAGGGCCGTGATGAAGACGTGCTGCACCATCGCGGTGCGCACGCCGATGTCGTGGACCCGCCGGGCCCGGACGGCGAACTCGCGCGACTCGCGGGAGGGCCGTCCGAACAGCTTCACCAGCGTCGCGCCGGGCGCGGAGAACCGCTCGGTCATCTGGGTGCTCATGGCGGCGTCGTGCGCCGCGGCCTCGCGCTGCAGCCGCGCCAGGCGGGTGCCCATGCGCCGGGCGGGCAGCACGAACACCGGCAGCAGCAGGAGCGCCAGCAGCGTGATCTGCCAGGAGAGGCCCACCATGACCGCGAGCGTCAGCGCCAGGGTGACCAGGTTGCCGACCACTCCGGACAGGGTGTCGCTGAAGGCGCGCTGCGCGCCGATCACGTCGTTGTTGAGGCGGCTGACCAGGGCGCCGGTGCGGGTGCGGGTGAAGAAGGCGACCGGCATGCGCTGGACGTGGTCGAACACGGCGGTGCGCAGGTCGAGGATGAGGCCCTCGCCGATGCGCGCCGACAGCCACCGGTTGAGCAGCCCGATCCCGCCCTCGGCGACGGCGATCACGGCGATCAGCACGGCCAGGCCGACCACGGTGCCGGTGGCGGCGCCCTCGCCGATCGCGTCGACGACGCGTCCGGCCAGCACCGGCGTGGCCACCGCCAGGACGGCCAGGACGACGCTCAGCAGCAGGAACCACGCGAGCTGCACGCGGCGCGGCCGCGCGAACGCCCAGATGCGGCGGAGCGTGGCGCGGGAGAAGGGCCGCCGGTCGTCTTTGGCGTTCATCGCGTGGTGCAGGGACATCCACGCGGTGACTTCCATGCTCATGGGGGGCACCGCCGATCTGGTCGGAGAAGAGTCGTCCGACCTCCGATGATGGAACCTCAACCAGACTTGAGGTCAATCTCGCCGTCGCGGGGCATCCTCTCGTACGGGTCCGACTTTTTGCGCGGCCGGGGCCGCGCGGTTCGAGCGACGGGAGCGAGCGTGGGCATCGACATCGACAAGGCACGGGCCGACACGCCGGGGTGCGCGCGGGTCGCGCACTTCAACAACGCGGGCGCGGCGCTGCCGCCGCAGCCGGTGATCGACGCGGTCGCGGCGCATCTGGAGCTGGAGGCGCTGACCGGCGGCTATGAGGCGTACGAGCAGGCGTCGGCGGCGGTGGAGCGGTTCTACGACGCGGTCGCCGGGCTGCTGGGCGCGGATCGCGACGAGATCGCCTTCGTGGAGAACGCCACGCGGGCGTGGGACATGGCGTTCTACGCGATCCCGTTCCGGCGCGGCGACCGGATCCTCACCACGACCAGCGAGTACGCCAGCAACGGCGTCGCCTACCTGCAGGTCGCGCGGGCCCGGGGCGTCCGCGTCGAGGTGGTGCCGGACGACGCCGACGGCCAGATCTCCCTGGAGGCGCTGGAGGCCATGCTGGCCGAGGGCGGCGTGCGGCTGGTGTCGATCAACCACGTCCCGACGCACAACGGCCTGGTGAACCCGGCGGCGGAGGTGGGACGGCTGGCGCGGGCGGCGGGCGCGCTGTACCTGCTGGACGCGTGCCAGTCGGTCGGGCAGCTGCGCGTGGACGTCCGCGAAATCGGATGCGACATGCTGTCGGCTACCGGCCGCAAGTTCCTCCGCGGGCCGCGCGGAACGGGCCTGCTGTACGTGCGGCGGGACGTCCTGCGCACGCTGGAGCCGCCGTTCCTCGACCTGCTCTCGGCCGCCTGGACGGCCCCGGACGAGTACGTCGTCCGCGACGACGCGCGGCGCTTCGAGACCTGGGAACGCCATGTCGCGGGGCAGATCGGGCTGGGCGTTGCCGCCGACTACGCCGTCGCGCTGGGCCTGGAGGCCATCGAGGAACGCGTGACGTCCCTCGCCGCGACGCTGCGGGACGAGCTGTCGGCCCGCCCGGGGGTGAGGGTCCTGGACCGCGGGGCGCGTCGGTCCGGCATCGTCACGTTCACCGTGGACGGTCACGATCCCGCCGACGTCAAGCGCGCGCTGCGGGAGCACGGCGTCAACGTGAGCGTCACCAACGTCGGGCAGCAACGGTTCGAGCCTCGCGGCGCCGCCACCGCCGTACGCGCGTCGGTGCACTACTACAACACCGAGGACGAGGTGGAGCGCCTGCTGCGCGCTCTGCCACGCCCCGCGTGACCCTGCGCGGCCGCCCACGAGCCCGGTCGATTCCCAGGGAAACGCCCTTAGTCGGCAAAAGGCTCGCCTCGGCCCGCGATCCGCCGAAGGACGCGGGAAGGCCGAGCGCATGACCACCGTGCTCCAGGGCTGCCTGGCGATCTTCGGGACGGGAGCTGCGGCGGTCGCGGTGGCGCTGCTGCTCCAGCGGTCGGTCCCCGCGCGGACGCGGTACGACTTCGGAAGGTACGGGACGGTCACCTCCGTCCTGGTGGCGTCGGTGTTCATGCTGGCGGTCATCACGAGCGCCCTGTTCGTCTGGACGGCCTTCAACCAGGCGGGCCGGGCGGTGCGGCAGGAGGCGAACGCGGTCACGGAGCTGTACTGGTTCTCCCGCACGATCGGCGGCGCGCAGGCGTTACCGCTGCGCACCGACGTCCGCGACTACGTCACCAACGTCGTCCGCCTGGAATGGCCGGCCATGGCCGAGACGAATCAGATGAGCCCCCGCTCCTGGCAGTTGGCGAACCAGCTGCGCTACGACGTCGAGCGGCTCTCCCCCAGGGAGGGCGGGGAGACGGCGCGCTACCAGGACGCGCTGCGAGCGGTGGACGGACTGTTCGCCGCCCGGCGCGCACGCGCCTCGGCGGCGGCGACCCGCATCCCGACGCTGATGTGGGCGGCGGTGGTGTCCACCGGGCTGCTGGTGGTGCTGCTGCCGATGCTGCTGGGCGATCCGCGTCCGGCGGTTCGCATCGTGTTGTCGTTCGTCGGCGCGACCACGGTCGCGTTCGTGGTATTCCTCCTCTACGAGGTCAACGTGCCCTTCGCCGGCAGCGTCAAGGTCACCCCGGTGCCGTTGGAGGACGCGCTGCGCTCGTTCGCCGACATCGACGCGCTGTGGGGCGACCGGCCCTGACGAGCGTTCGGACCGAGGGTGTGAGGGTGTGAACCTGGGGGCCGGACCGCGCATCTCCACAGAGGCACGGGGGTCGTCGGCGAGACCGTTCCGCCCGCCTGCCCGGTGGTTTCTCCGTCTGCCCGGTCGAGATGTCGAGGAGGTCGCGCCGTGAAGGACGCGTCGGGTGTGCTGGACGACGACGCAGAGCACGAGGCCGCCGGGGCGTCCCCGCAGGACGACCCCGACAGCGGCGCCGAGGCGAGACCGGACACCGGCTCCGATACCGCACCGGACACCGCCCGCGACCAGGAAGAATCGTCGGAAACCCCGCAATCTCCGCAAACCGCGGACGGGGCGGAGGAAGCGCCGGAGGCGACGACGGAAGAAGAGCCGTCCGCGTCCGAGGATGACGAGTCCTCAGCGGGCGGAGACGGCGAACGCGCCCAGGACGACGCGCAGGCGGACACGGGCCACGACGACGACCAGGACGAGGACGAGACGCCGGCCGAGCCGTCCTCTGAGTCCGCCGGCTCCCCTGATGCCGCCGAGGCGGCCGAACGGGTCGGCGAGACGACGTCCGACGACGTCCCTGACGACGCTCCAGAGGACCGTTCGCACGACGCCTCGTCCGACGAGCAGGCGGACGAGCCCGAAGCCCCCGAACCCGAGGACGAGTCCCGCCCCGCCGGAACCGACGGGCATGAAGCCGGCAGGGACGAGGGGAGGACGCCCACCGCGGAGTTTCGGCTGCCCGAGCGGGAGTCCACGCCCGCTTCCGGCCAGGTCACCGTCCCGGACCTGCCGCGCCCGGTGTTCCCCGAGAGATGGGCGGGCGACACGGAATTCGGGACGGGCGCCACCCGTGGCCGAGTTTCTGAAGAGAAGCCGCGGCCCGCGCCCCAGGCCGCCGCACCGCCTCGGCCGGCGTCCGAACGCCCCTCCGCCCGCGTCTCGTTCTCGGCTCACCCGACGGTCGAGGACAAGCTCCCCGAGCGCCCCTTCGCACCCGGGGACACGTCTCCCGAGCCGACTGCGCCGACGTACGCGGCGGCTCCCCCTCAGACGGCTCCGGCCCCGCCGTCGGCGGCGCCGCCCGCGCCCGCACAGCCGCCGATCGACGGGGCGCCCGCCGAGGCGCCGCAGCGCAAGCGGCGGCGCGGTCCGGTCATCGCCATCGCGGCGCTCGTGCTGCTGGCGGGACTGGTGACCGGCCAGCTCGTGCGGCCCGTGCCCGAGCCGACGCTGCACCTGACGCTGCCGACGACCCGGTACACGTTCCAGGGCGCCGCCCCTGTGCTCCCCTGGCCCCAGCACGGGCAGGCGGCCGTGTACGTGGAGGGGCTGGGGACGATGGGGTCGTCCGGCGGGCAGGCGCCGACCCCGACCGCCAGCGTCGCCAAGGTGATGACCGCGTACGTCTTCCTGCGCGACCATCCGCTGCGGCCGGGCGAGCAGGGGCCCACGTTCCGGATCTCGGCGGAGGAGGCCGCGCAGCTCCCCGCGCGCAAACGGCGGGGCGAGTCGCTCGTCGAGGTCGTCGCGGGGCAGCCGTTCACCGAGCGCAAGGCGCTGGAGGCGCTGATGATCGTCTCGGCGAACAACATCGCGCACGAGCTGGCCCGCTGGGACTCGGGCGACGAGCGGGCGTTCGTCCGGAAGATGAACGAGACGGCGCGGTCGCTCGGCATGACCAGCACCACCTACACCGACCCCAGCGGCTACGACCGGGGCACCGTCAGCACCGCCGCCGACCAGGTCAAGCTGCTGACCGCGGCGATGAAGATCCCGGCCTTCGCGGAGATCGTGAGCAACCGCACCTACGTGCCCAACGACGGGCGGCCGCCGCGGCCGGGCGGCAACATCCTGGTCGGACGGTACGGGGTGATCGGCGGCAAGACCGGCTACACCGACGCGGCGGGCGGCAACTTCGTCTTCGCCGCCCGCAAGCAGGTCGGGAACGTCCCGACCATGATCGTGGGCGCGGTGATGGGGCAGCGGTCGTCCAGCGCGATGGGCGCGCTGGTGGTCGCGCAGCGGCTGGTCGTCGCCGCGCAGAACGCGCTGACCTCGGCGACGCTGGCGCCGGCCGGGGCGGAGGTCGCGGCGGTGGACGACGGGTTGGGCGGGCGCACGCCGCTGCGGGCCGCCGCGCCCGTCACGGTGGTCGGCTGGGGCGGGCTCAGCGTGCCGGTCCGCGTCACCGGCGATCCGCCGCGCCGCGCCGCCGACGGCACGCGGGTCGGCGCCGTGACGGCGGGCGCGGCGAGCACTCCGCTGGCGGTGCACGGCGAGCTGAAGGAGCCGTCCCTCTTCAAGCGGCTCCTGCGCCTGGCCTAGGCGGCGGCCGCCGGGGACGTCACACCGTGCCCGCGTAGAGGGCGGAGAGGAAGCGGACGAGCAGCGCCTCCCGCGTGCTCGGGGGCAGGGAGTCCAGGACGGTGTTCACCACGGCCATGCCGGGGCCGCCGTCCAGGTCCACGCCCGCCGAGGCCAGCAGCGCCCCGAATCCGGCGTCGTCCAGCGCGTCGAGCGCGGCGGGGTCGAGGTCGGCCAGCACGGCGGCCAGCCCGTCGGGGATCTTCGGGGGGCCGGCGGCGCGGGCGGCGGCCGCGGCGTCGGCGAGGACGCTCAGCAGCGCGTCCACGCCCGCGAGGCTGACGCCGGTGAGGGTGAAGTGCAGGTTCGGCGGGATGCCGCGGTACGACAGCTGCGGCTGGAAGAACCAGCCGCGCGCACGGGCCTCGTCGGCGACGACGAACACGTCGAGCGCGGGGTCGTCGGACGCGATCGCGACGAGCGGCGCGTCCGGGTCGCCCAGCACCCGCAGCCCGGGGATGTCGGCGACGCCGTCGATCAGCCGGCGCGCCGCGGCCATCGCGGAGGCGGCCAGCTCGCGGTAGCCCTGCGCGCCCAGGGCCATGAGCGTCGCCCACGCGGCGCCGAGCGGACCGGCGCCGCGGCTGCTCTGCGCGGTGGCGTTGATGACGGTGTAGCCGGGCCATTCGGCGGAGGCGAAGTAGGCGTTCCTGCGCATCGCCTCGTCGGCGAACAGCACCACCGAGGCGCCCTTGGGGGCGTAGCCGTACTTGTGCAGGTCGCAGGAGATGGACGTCACGCCCGGCACGGACAGGTCGAACGGCGGCACGGGCCGGCCGGTGTCGCGCAGCCACGGCAGCACCCAGCCGCCCACGCACGCGTCCACGTGGCACGGCACGCCCGCCTGGGACGCCACCGCGGCGATGTCGGCGACCGGGTCCACGACGCCCTGCGGGTAGGACGGGGCGGACGCGACGACCAGCGCCGTGCGGGGTGTCAGCGCCCGCTCCACCGCCCGCGGGTCGGCCCGGAACGTCTCCGGGTCCACCGGCACGCTCACCAGGTCCAGGCCGAGGTAGTGCGCGGCCTTGTGGAAGGCGGGGTGCGCGGTCACCGGCGCGACGATCTCCAGCCGGTCGGGTCCCGGGCGGGCGTCGCGGGCGGCCTTGACGGCGAGCAGGATCGACTCGGTGCCGCCGGAGGTGAAGACGCCGGGGGTGCCGGCGTGGCCGCCGAGCCGTTCGGCGACGGCGGCGACGACCTGGCGCTCCAGGGCGACGACGCTGGGGAACGCGGTCGGGTCCAGGCAGTTGACCTCCAGCATCTCCAGGTAGGCGCGGGCGGCCGCGTCGTGGACCTCGGGACGTCCGGCGTCGTAGACGTAGGCGGCGACCTTGCCGCCGCGCACGGGCAGGTCCCCGGCCCTGAGCCGGGCGAGGTCGGCGAGCACGTCGGCGGTGGGGCGGCCCGTTTCCGGCAGGGCGCCTTCCAGGGGTGCGGTAGGGGGCGTCTCGTGCGGCATCTGCGGACTCCTGTGTGCGGGGGGGCGGCCTCGGGGGGCGTTCATTCAGGGAGCCGCAGCATGGCGGCGACGAGCCGGTGCAGGTGGGCGCGGAACCGGGCGACGGCCCTCGGGTCGTCCAGGCCGCGGCGCCGGCCCTCGGCGTCCAGGACCCCGCCGGTGCCGAAGCCGTGGGTGCACCAGATGACCGTGGCGACGGCGAAGTCCACGTCCACGTCGTCGCCGACGGCGCCGCGGACGCGCTCCCCGATCTCGTCGAGCAGCGGCCGGACGTAGCGGCTCTCCAGGTGCGCGATGTCGGCGGCGTCCGACAGCCAGCGGTGCATCCACAGCGCGGGGATCTCCGGGCGTTCGACGCAGAAGTCCAGGTAGCGGTCGACGAGCCGGTGCACCCCCGCGGCGTCGGGGGTGAAGTCCGCGAGGGCCCGCTCCAGCGCGGCGCGTTCGGCCCGGTGGGCGCGTTCCATGACGGCCAGGTAGAGGTCGCGTTTGCCGCCGACGTGGTAGGCGACGGTGGCGACGTTGAGGCCGGCGGCCTCGGCGATGAGCCGGGTGGACGTCCCGTCGTAGCCGAGCGCCGCGAACAGCCGGGCGGCCGCCTCCAGGATCCGCTCCCGCGCCGGCTCGTCGGAGCCCTCGCCGGACGCGGCGCCGGAGGGGAGCCCGTCGGTCGCGCCTCCGGTCATGCCGCCGGGGGTGTCGCTGCGCACCGCTCCACGCTAGGTGACGCCCCGTGCACCGGTCAATCGTTTGATGGAGAGGGCCGTCAGGTGTCGGCGGCGGCGCGGGCGGCGGGCGCCCCGCGGCGCGGGCGCTCCAGCGCGATGACGTTCTCCCGGTCCTCCTCGGCGGTGTCCGGCGGGCTGAGCCAGACGGTCAGGACCATCTCCAGCTCCAGCCGGGCCTCGGGCGCGTACAGCCGGTCGCCGAACAGCTGCTCCAGCTGGTGCAGGCGGTAGCGCACGGTCTGCGGGTGGACGTGCAGCCGGGCGGCCACCTCGGTGGCGTTGAACCCGTTCTGCAGGCAGGCCAGCAGGGTGCGCGCGAGGCGCTCGCGGTGCCGGGGGCGCACCGCCTGCAGCGGCGCGAGCCGCTGGTCGGCGATGGCGCGCACCAGCTCCTCGTCCTTGAACACCACCAGGGTGGGCATGTGGTCGGCGCAGCGGATGAGCCGGTCGGACGGCAGGATGCCGCGCCGCGCCAGCGGCAGCGCCTCGCGTGCCCAGCGCAGCGACTTGGCCGCGTCCTCGGTGCGCACGGTGGGTCCGAGGGCGGCCACCCAGTTGCGCAGGGCGTTCTCCAGCATGCGGGCGCGGCCGGGGCCGTCCGGGTCCGGGACGAGCAGGCAGGGTTCGCGCCGGTTGACGTCCGACAGCACGTCCGGCGGCAGCGACGGCTGGCGGAACGGTCCGCGGCCCCGCTCGTGCAGCACCACCGCCGCGACCGTGCGCGGGACCCGCCACCGCGCCAGGCGGGCCATGTCGGCGATGGCCTGCGGCGCCGCGGGCGGCTCGGCCAGCAGCAGGTCCAGCAGGCGACGGCGGCGGTGCTCCAGCTCCCCCGCCTCCTGCTCGCGCGCCTTGGTGTAGCCCTCGGCGGCGGCGCGGGCGATCTCGTCCAGGAACGCGAAGACCGCCTCGGCGAGGCTGGCCAGGGCGCGGCGGGGGATGTTGTAGTGCTCGGACTCGGCGGCCAGCCGCCGCCAGGCCACCCGGGCGCCCAGGCGCAGCGAGGTCTGCAGCACGTCCAGGCTCCGCCCCTCGCGCGCCTCGGCCATGCCGATCTCCCGGTAGACGGCGGCGACCGGCTCCCACGACGCGTCGGGGTCGACGATCAGGTCGACGAACTGCCGCAGCGCGCCCTCCACGGCCAGCCGCACCAGCCGGGCGTACGTCTCGTCCTGCGGCCGGGCGTACTCGGGCACGCCGCGCAGGATCTCGTCGATCATCTCCTCGGCCAGGGCGTCGAGATGCGGGCGGAACACTTCCCCGATCTCCGGGGGGACCCCGGCCCAGGGTTTGAGGGGTGAGCGCTCTTCGATGGGCGTGGTCACCGTCCGCACCTCCGGCCCGTGCTGAAGCAGGGACCATCGAAGGTAGTCGGCCGCATGGGAGAAGACTTCTGCCGGATCGCACCATTGGACCGGGCCGTTTGTCAGCGGAATGACAAACGGCCCGGCGCCGTGCCGCGGAGGCGTCAGAGGGGCCGCGGCCCGGTGAGCACGGCGGCGGCGCCGAGGCCGAGGTAGACGACACCCGAGGCGTGCCGTTGGCGCCGCCGGAACGCCGGGCGCTTCCGCAACCAGGCGCCGACGGACCCCGCGGCCAGCGCGTACGCCATGTCGCCGACCGTTCCGATCAGGGCGGTGACGAGGCCCATCACGGCGATCTGCGCGGGCACGGGGACGGCGGCGCCGCGGTCGATGAACTGCGGCAGGAACGCCAGGAAGAACAGCACCACCTTGGGGTTGAGCAGGTTGACGAGCAGACCGTCGAGGTAGGCGCGGTGGGGCGGCCGCGGCGGCGGCGCCGGGGCGTCCCGGTCGTCGCGGGCCCGGAAGGCGCGCACCGCCAGGTACACAAGGTAGGCGGCGCCCGCGTAGCGCAGCGCGGAGAACGCGGTGGCGGACGCGGCGATGAGCGCGGACAGCCCGGCGGTGGCCGCGGCGACGTGCAGCAGCGTGCCGGTCTCGACGCCGAGCGCGGAGGCGACCGCGGCGCGCCGTCCGTCGGCGACGCCGCAGGTGACGATGTACAGGTGGTTGGGGCCGGGGATGACGACGAGGATCGTTGCGGCCAGCAGGAACAGCAGCGGATGACTCACGTCATGGACGCTAGGGCCGTCCCGCGGTCCGGCTGAAGGTCCAATCAGACTCCGCGAAAGTGGTCCAAACGGGGCAGATCGGGCACATCCGGGCCGCTAGGCGGGCGGCGGCGTCGGGACGTCGTCGCCGACCCCGGGGCCGGCGGGCTCGGACGCGAGCGCCCCGGTGAGCACCAGGCGGCCCGCGGTGCGCACCATCGCGGCGACCTCGTCGACCGGGCGGCGCAGCAGCGCCAGGCTGACCAGCGCGGCCAGCAGGACGTGCCCGAGCACGACCTCGACGTCGCCGCGCTCGGGCAGCGGCTCGCCGATCGCCGCCGACAGCCGGTCCCGCACGAACAGGAACAGCACCGTGCGCGCGTCGTCGACGCTGGAGTCGTCCGAGGTCACGGCCTGGATGATGGCCGAGGTGAGGGAGAGCTCCTCGGCGGCCGTGCGCACGATCCGCTCCAGCAGCGCGGTCAGCCGCTCCACCGGCGTCTCCCCGACCGCCAGCGCGTCGATGTCGGCGGTGACGCGGTGCGCCCACGTGGCGGCCACCTCGGTGAGCAGGTGGTCCTTGGTGGCGAAGTACCGGTACACGGTGGCGCGGGCCACTCCGGCCAGGTCGGCGACATCGTGCATGGTCACGGCCTGGTAGCCGCCCTCGTGCGCGAGCCGGCGGGCCGCGTCGAGCAGCCGTTCCCGGCGGGCCTGCTGGTCCTTGCTCAAGGTCCGCGTCACGGTGATCCGCACATCGCCGGTCAAGGGCGCCTCCTCGGGTGGGACTCCCCCATCCTCTCGCATCCGCGGCGCGGCGGATCTCCGGTGCCGTCGGCGCATCGGGCGGTCGGCGAAGCCGTCCGAACGGCGGCGCGAGAGGTCTCCCCGAGGAGGCCGTGACACGGACGAGGAGCAAGGAGACGGGACGCCGAAAAAGGCCGGCACGGTCCGCGCACAGGGTCGCCGGGCCGCGATCGCGGGTTTCCGAGGGCTCTTCTCTCGCGGCGGCTCCCGGCGTCCCGATCAGCTTGAGCGGACCCGGCGGAGCACCACCGGAAAAATGTCAGGAGACGTCGATCCGGTCGCGCCGACGCGCCCATTCCAGAGAATGGCGGATGGCGTCCTCGATGCTGTATTCGGGCTTCCAGCCCAGCAGTTCTTCGGCCTTCGCGGGATCGACGTAAGCGCCGACCACGTCGCCCGGTCGCCTGGCGGCGTGGCGCACCTGGAATTCGTCACCGACGACGTTCCGGAAGGCGTCGACCAGCTCCCGGACGGTGGTCCCCTCGCCGGTGCCGAGATTGATGGCCTCCTAGCCGCCGGAGGGCCGGTCGGAATCGCCCGGCGGAATGATCGAATCGAAGCGCACCGCCGCCTCGTAGAACGCGCGGGCGATGTCCCAGACGTGAATGTAGTCGCGGACCGCCGTGCCGTCGCGGGTGGGCCAGTCGACCCCGGTGATGGTGAACGGCTCCCCGTTCTCGTAGCATTCGATCATCTTGCCGAGGGCGTGCGTCGGCTTGCGATGCTGCAGGCCGGTGCGCAGCTGGGGGTCCGCCCCGATCGGGTTGAGATAGCGCAGGGAGATGACCCGCAGCCGGTAGGCGGCGGCGAAGTCGGCCAATGCCGTCTCCGCCATCATCTTCGACCGGGTATAGGGGTTCTGCGGTTCCAGCGGAGAGGTCTCCCGGACCGACAGGTCGTCCTCGGGCCGGTACATTCCGGCGGTGGAGGCGAATATCATCCGGTCGCAGCCGTTGCGCACCAGATGCCCGGCGAACTCGATGGTCTTCGACAGATTGACCTGGTAGTACCGGAGCGGATCGGCCATCGACTCGGGCACCACGATGAGCGCCGCGCAGTGCACCGCCGCCGCGATGTCGGGATGGTCGAGGAAGATCTGGTCGATCAGCGCGCCGTCGCCCACGTCGCCGCGGTAGAAGATCCGGCCGTCGGCGAATTCCCGCCGCCCGGTGACGAGGCTGTCCAGCACGACGGGCGTGATGTCGCGTTCGACGAATACCGAGGCGATCGTACTGCCGATGAAACCGGCGCCGCCGGTGATCAGAATTTTCCCCATCGCATCCCCCAGACTCGTGCGCTTTTCGACACGAGAAAGCTTCGGCGGGCGCCCGCGCGGGGGTCAATGTCGCTCTTCGCGCCTGACCGGCTTCGGACCGCCGTCAACCTCCGGGCCGCCTCAGGCGTCCGCGCGGATTCTCTCCCCGCGCGCCCGGGCGGGTGCGCGGCACGCCGCCGCCCTGGTTACGCCCCGCTTCTGACCCGCCGCACGGCATGCCCAGAACCCGGTCCGCGGGGCGTCACTGTGCGTACTCGCGCATAGTACGGCGTTCACAGGATTCGCGCGGGCCGCCGAGCGGGCATCGTCCTGCCATGCAGCCCATCCGCGTCCTGATCGTGGACGATCACGCAGTGTTCGCCGAGGCGCTCGCCGCCCGGCTGCGCCGGGAACCGGACCTGGTCGTGCTGCCGGTCGCCCCCGACGGGCGGCGCGCGCTCGCGCTCACCGCCACCGAACGCCCCCACGTGCTGGTGCTGGACCTGGCCCTCGGCGCCGAGAACGGCCTGGACGTGCTGGACCGGGTGCGCGAGCGGCATCCGCACGTCCGCGTGGTCGTGCTGTCGGCGACCGACGAGGTGGACGCGATCGTGCAGGCGGTGCGGCGCGGCGCGGTCGGCTTCCTGGCCAAGACCGAGAGCGCGGAGCTGGTGGCGCGGGTGGTCCGCGGCGCCGCCCGGCGCGGCGGCTGGCTCCCCCCGGACGTGCTCGGCGACGTGCTGCGGCGGCTGCTCGACGGCGGCGCCGAGCGGGACGGCACGCGGCTGCCGGCCGGGCTCACCCCGCGCGAGCGCGAGGTGCTGCAGTGCATGGTGGACGGGCTGAACCGCGCGCAGATCGCCGAACGGCTGGGCCTGTCGGCCAACACCGTGCGCACCCACACCCAGAACCTGCTGGCCAAGCTGGACGTCCACTCGGTGCTGGAGGCCATCACGCTGGCGATGCGCGCCGGCATGCGGCCCGGCCGCCGCGACTGACCGCCCGCGCCCGCACCCCGCGAATCCCCCCAAGCCCCTGCAAAAGACGTAGTCGGCGCTCGTATCGATGGGTGATCCACCGCGCGGCGACCGCTGAGACGCTCGGCGCAACGACGCCGAGGGGATGATCGTGGAAATCGACGAAGTCGCCGCGCGGATCGTCCGCGGCTACTGGATGCTCCTGCTGGGCATGCTGGTGGTCCCGCTGGTCGTGACGGCGGTCGTGGTGGGACGGCAGGACCCGCAGCACACCGCGACGGCGCGGCTGCAGGCGAGCGGCCGGGCCGCCGACGCCGCCGCCGGCGACGCGGGCGTCAGCATGGTCGTCAGCCAGGTCAAGGCGTTCGCGACCAGCCGGCCCCTGCTGGAACGGGTGCTCGCCGAGCAGCGCGTCGCCCGGACGCCGGACGCGGTCGCCAAGCGCGTCTCGGCCTCCGGCCTGGGCGCCTCGACGGTGGTCGAACTGTCGGTCAGCGACACCGACCCCCGCGTGGCGCGGCGGCTGACCGACGCGCTGGGCCGCGCCGTCGTCGACGAGATCAACCAGTCCAACCGGGGCGCGATCACCGCGGAGATCGCCGACGTCGAGCGGCGGATGCGCGACCTGCAGCAGCGGCTCGGCCCGCTGTCGCGGCGCGCCGCGGCCACGCCGCCCGACATCGACGCCGCCAACGAACGCGAACGCGTCCAGGCCGAGCTGAGCGACCTGCGCACCACCCGCACCGAGCTGCGCGCCCAGCTGTCCGCCGCGGGAGCCGCGTCGCTCGTGCAGCCCGCGGTGCTGGAGCCGCGGTCGGACCCGGCGGTGATGATGTCGGCGGTCGCGGGCCTGACCGGCCTGGTCGCCGGGGTGCTCGTCGCGGTCGCCGTCGAGATCTTCCGGCCCACCGTGCCGGGCCAGCGTCGGGTGGCGCGGCGGCTGGGCGTGCCGCTGCTCGGATGGGCCGACCGCGGTCCCGCGGCGCTGGCCGATCTGGGCCGCCGGACGCGGCTGTCGGCCCGGCGGCAGCTGGTCCGCCGGGTCGTCCTGGTCACCACCGGCTCCCGCCCGCTGCCCGCCGACCTGGTCTCCGCGGTCGCCGCGGCGGTGTCCGGGGACAGGGCGGGCACCGCCGCGGCCGCGCCGACCGCGCCCAACGGCCGCGTCGCCGGCGACGGCTCCGGGGCCCCGTCCGGCGCGGACGACCGCGAGGAAGGCCCCGGCGCGGGCGCGGCCGCGCCGGTCGCGCGCGGCGGCACCGCGCTGAAGAGCAAGCCCGCCGCGACCACGGCGCCGAGCGAGGCGGCCCTGCCCGGTCCGTCTCCCGACGCGTGCCGCGTCCACGCCTTCGAGGACGTCGACGTCGGCGCCGACGAGCGGACGGGCGTGATCGCGGTGGTCGGGCCGCTGACGCCGCTGTCGGCGCTGGAGTCGCTGCGCGACCTGGTCGACGCGTCCGGCTGGCCGCTGCTCGGAGTCGTCGCCGTCTCCCGCGCCTCGTCCCTGTCCCGCGGCCCGTCCCGCGGCACGTCCCGCGGCACGTCCCGCGGCACGCGTCGGATCACCGCGCCGGACCACCACGCGCCGGATCACAGCAAGGGGTGACGCACAGCATGAGCACCAGCAGCGGTCAGACCGCCGTCCCGTTCTCCCTGCCCTCGTTCGCCGCCGACGTCGGCGACGCCGTCGTCAAGGTGCTGGACTCGGGGTGGGTGACCACCGGGCCGCAGACCGCCGAGTTCGAGCAGGAGTTCGCCGACTTCCTCGGCGCCGCGCACGTCGTCGCGGTGGCGTCCTGCACCGCGGCGATCGAGCTGAGCCTGCGCGCCCTGGAGCTGCCGCCCGGCTCGCCGGTGCTCACCCCGAGCCTGACGTTCTGCGGCGCGATCAACGCGATCCTGCACGCCGGGCACCGCCCCGTGCTGGTGGACATCGACGAGGACACCCTGGTGCCGTCCCCCGCGACGGTCGAGGAGGCCGCGGGCCGCGTCAAGCCCGCCGCGATGGTCGTGCAGAACCAGGGCGGCTTCCCGGTGGACGTGCCGGCGCTGGCGGAGGCGGCCGGGCTGGACCGGTCGCGCGTGGTGGAGGACGTCGCGCACGGCCCCGGAGGGGCGCGCGGCGGCGTGCCCGTCGGCGCCGAGTCGCAGGCGGCGTGCTTCTCCTTCTACGCCACCAAGAACCTGCCGATCGGCGAGGGCGGCGCCGTGGCCACCCGCGACGCCGAGTTCGCCGACCGGCTGCGCGCGCTGCGGCTGCACGGCATGAGCAAGGACTCCTGGCGCCGGTACCTGCCCGGCGGCAGCTGGTCGTACGACGTGAAGCGGCTCGGCCTCAAGGCCAACATGACCGACGTCCAGGCCGCCATCGGACGCGCCCAGCTGCGCCTGCTGCCCGAGTGGCAGCGCCGCCGCGCCGAGCTGGCCGCCCGCTACGACGAGGCGCTGCGCGACCTGCCCGGGCTGGTGCTGCCCCGCCGCGACCTCGGCGAGGACGTCCGGCACGCCTGGCACCTGTACCAGGTCCGCGTGCCCGAGCGCGAGGCGGTCATCGCCGACCTGGAGAAGGCGGGGGTGTCGACGTCGGTGCACTTCATCCCGGCGCACCAGCTCAGCGTGTACCGGGAGCTGCTGGACGAGCGCGAGCTCGGCTCGCTGCCCGCCACCGACCGGGTGGCGGACGGGCTGCTGTCGCTGCCGCTGTATCCGCGGCTCAGCGACGCCGCGCAGGACCGGGTGATCGACGCGCTGGCCGACGCGCTGCGGTCCCGGGGCTGACATGTGGAGGTTCGCGCGCCGCCGTCCCGCCGCCTCCCGCGGCGGTCCCGGCGCCGCCGAACGGCGGGCCGATCCGCTGGCCGCGCTCATGGGCCGCGCGGAGGTCGCCGTGCCGGACGCGCGGGCGCGGCGGCACGTGCGCGGGCGCCGGGTGCTGGTCACCGGGGCGTGCGGGACCGTCGGGTCGGCCCTGGTCCGCCGCGTCGCCGCGCTCGGACCGGCGGCGCTGTGCCTGGTCGACAAGGACGCCGGCGGCCTGGCCCGGCTCGCCCGGGAGCTCGCGGCCCCGACCGGCCCGCGGGTGCGCGCGGTGCGCGCCGACGTGCGCGACGGCGACGCCGTCGCGCGGATCCTCGGCGACGCCGAACCCGAGCTGGTGTTCCACGCCGCGCGGCGCAACGACCTGGCCGGCGTCGAACGCGACCCGTGCCGCGGCGTGCTGGACAACGTGGTCGGCGCCCGGCACGTGGTGGAGTCGGCGCTGCGAAGGGAGGCGGCGCGGCTGGTGCTGGTGTCGTCGGACAAGGCCGCGGACCCGACGTCGGTCTTCGGCGCGACGATGCGCCTCGGGGAGCTGCTGCTCCAGGCGGCGGCCGGCGGCCCCACCCGCTTCGCCGCCGTGCGCGTCGGCCACGTGATCGGCGCGCGCGGGACGCTGCTGGACGTGCTGGCGCACCGCATCCGCTGCGGCGAGGTCGTCACGGTCGCCCATCCGGAGGTGGCGCGGCACTTCATGACCGCGGCCGAGGCGGCCGGGCTGGTGCTGGAGGCCGCCGCGCTCGCCGAGGAGGCCGAGACGTTCGCGTTGGACGTGGGCGCGGTGCCGGTCGTGGAGCTGGTGCACCGGTACGCGGCGCAGCTGCGGCGGCCCGACGTGACGATCCGGTTCGGCGGGCTGGGGCCGGGCGAGAAGCTGACCGAGAAGTCGTTCGGCGACGGCGAGCGCCGCGTCCCCACCGCGCATCCGCGGATCTGGGGCACCCGGCCGCCGCCCCCGCCCGCCGGCCTGCCGCCGCTGCTGGACGAGCTCGCCGACGCGGCCGCGCGCGGCGACGAGGCGCGGGTGCGGCTGCTGCTGCGGCGCCTGCTGCCCGAGTACCGGCCCGCGCGGCGCCCGTGCCCGCCCGGCGAGCACCTGCCCGACGGCCCGTCGCCGCTGTGCGCGGCGGGCCGCGGTCCCCATCCGCCCGGCCGGTGAGCCGCCTCCGGTGAACCGGCCCTGCCCTGTGAGGTGCCCGTGCGAACCGACCGCAAGCTGAGAGTGGCGACGGTGATCACCCGCTTCAACGGCGGGGCGGGTCATGTCGCGTTGAACGGGCTGCTCGCGCTGGCCCCGGACGCCTACGAACGCACCGTGTTCACCGGCGGCGTGGGCATCGACGGCCAGGCGGGCGACGCGTCCGGATACCGGCGCGGGGTGCGGTACGGCAAGGACGCGGTGGCGGGCGCCTCGACCGGCGACCTCATCGAGCGCGCCTACGCGGCGGGCATGCAGGTGGCGCAGGTGCGGCCGCTGGTGCCGCAGATCTCCCCGCGCGACGACGTCGCCGCGCTGCACACCCTCACCCGCGTCCTCGCCGAGGGGCGGTACGACGTCGTGCACACCCACAGCTCCAAGGCCGGATTCGTGGGGCGGCTCGCGGCGGCGCGGGCGGGCGTGCCGCGCATCGTGCACACCTGGCACGGGTTCCCGTTCCACGACTACCAGTCGTGGGCGCGGCGCCGCGCCTACATACGGCTGGAGCGCATCGCGGCCAAGCACACCGACGCCTTCCTCGCCGTCGGGTCCCAGACCGCGGTCACCGCGCTGCGGCTCGGCCTGGCCACGCCCGAGCGGATCCGGCTGACGTGGCCGGCCGTGGACGTCGACGCGTACACCGCCGACTCGGGCGCGCGCGCCCGGGCCCGCCGCCGGCTCGACCTGCCGCTGGGCGTCAAGGTCGTCGGGGCGGTGGGCCGGCTCACCCGGACCAAGGGGCCGCACCTGCTGGCCAAGGCGCTGGCGCGGCTGCCGGAGGACGTGTTCGGGCTGTGGGCGGGCGGCGGCCCGCTCGCCGAGGAGATGCCCCGGCTCAGCGCCGACCTCGGCGTCGCCGACCGGATGCGCTGGCTCGGCCACCGCGACGACGTGGCGGAGGTGCTGCCCGCCTTCGACGTCATGGCGCTGCCGACCTACACCGAGGGCCTGCCGTGCGTGCTGGTCGAGGCGATCTGCGCGGGCGTCCCGCTGGTCACCACGGCGGTGTCGTCCAACCACGACCTGGTGCTGCCGGGCGAGACCGGGCTGCTCGTGCCGCCGGACGATCCCGCGTCGCTGGCCGCCGCGATCACCGCGCTGCTGGACGACCCGGCCGCCGCCGCGCGCATGGCGGAACGCGCCCGCGCCGCCCTGGGCGACCGGTTCAGCCCCGGGTACCTGGGCGCGGTGCTCGACGAGACCTACCGCGGCGCGTCCGTCCGGCCCCACCGGCGGTGACGGGGGCGACGCCACGGTGATCACGACGACGAGGGCGGCCGGGCCGGCGGCGGCGCGGGCGTCGCGCGCGGGCGGGGCGCCCGACGCGCCG